>JANRAT010000177.1 GCA_030727885.1 Rhodospirillales bacterium
GTTATGCAGTTGTCCCCGGCGACAACAAGCATCAGGTCGTAATCCAGCGGTCCGCCGACAGCCCCTGCCCCCGGGATGATGGCGCCGCCCGAGCTTCTGGCTGTATCTCCGGAAAGCGGAATGTTGCAGACTTCGTATAAAACCCTTTCACCAAGCAGATTGGCGGCCCGCAAAGGCTCCACGACCGTCGCATAGGACAACAGCGCGAAGCCGTCGACGAGAACCATGGCGATCCGAAAAAGCGTGTCGTCTTTTTGCATAATGTCTATTTTTCATATAATACCGTCTATATTAAGAAAGTATCATGATGATTTCCGGATCAGCATCAAGCAGTAAGATCCGGAGTATGACGATGCATTATTCTGCTTGGAGCCTGTTTTGGCAGGGCCTCAAAGGCAACACCGACTGGAAGCCGGCATGGCGTGAGCCGCAGCCAAAAGGGCGTTATGATGTCATCATCGTCGGCGGTGGCGGCCATGGCCTCGCGGCGGCTTATTATCTGTCGAGTGTCTACGGCATAACCAATGTTGCCGTGATCGAAAAAGGCTGGATCGGTTCAGGCAACGCCGGACGCAACACGACGATCATCCGCTCCAACTATCTGCTGCCCGGCAACGAGCCCTTTTACGAATTATCCATGAAGCTCTGGGAAGGGCTTGAACAGGATTTCAATTTCAACGCCATGGTTTCGCAGCGCGGCGTTCTCAACCTCTGTCATACGGACGGTCAGCGCGATGCGTATGCAAGACGTGGCAATGCCATGCTGATGGCCGGTGCTGACGCAGTGCTGCTTGATCCCGTAGGCGTACGCCGGATGTGCCCGTTTCTTGATTTCGATAACGCCCGCTTCCCGATCAAGGGCGGCCTGTGGCAGAAACGCGGCGGCACGGCACGGCACGACGCCGTCGTCTGGGGTTATGCACGCGGCGCCGACAGCCGCGGGGTCGACATCATCCAGAATTGCGAAGTCACCGGTTTCGTCATGGAAAACGGCGTCTGCAAGGGTGTCGAGACCAGCCGCGGCACCATCATGGCCGGCAAGGTCGGGGTATCCGTCGCCGGTTCGTCAGGCCGGGTCATGGCCGGCGCCGGCATGCGATTGCCGATTGAAAGCCATGTGCTGCAGGCGTTCGTCTCGGAAGGCCTCAAGCCGATCATCCCCGGCGTGGTGACCTACGGGGCCGGACACTTTTACATCAGCCAGTCAGACAAGGGCGGGCTGGTCTTCGGTGGCGACATTGATGGCTACAACTCCTACGCACAACGCGGCAATCTGCCGGTCGTCGAGGATGTCTGCGAAAGCGGCATGGCCCTGGTGCCGATGATTGGACGAGCCCGGCTATTGCGCATGTGGGGTGGCGTCATGGACATGTCGATGGACGGATCACCAATCATCGACAAGACACCTGTTGACGGCCTCTATTTCAATGGCGGCTGGTGTTACGGCGGGTTCAAGGCAACCCCTGCATCCGGTTACTGTTTTGCACATCTGCTGGCGACCGATGTGCCGCACCCGACGGCGACGGCCTACCGGCTTGACCGGTTCCGCACCGGCGCCGTCATCGATGAAAAGGGCGCAGGCGCCCAACCGAACCTGCATTAAAGGCGCTGAGACAAAAACATGATTATCAATCACCCGCTTCTTGGCCCCCGCGACGCGCAGGAATTCACTTATTTCGGTGATGCGTCGTTGATCAACCGCCCGGACTGGCAGGCCGAAGACGCCGCTGAGCTTTTTTATGAGTATCTGCATGTGCGCGACAATCCGGCCGGCGAACATCGCGAACTTTGGTACCACGAACACGGTGACCGTTCCTGGCTGGTGGTAACACGAAACACACTGACCCATGAAATTAGCAAGGTTGAGATCGCCCGCGATGTTGCGCTGACCCGGAGGCACGGCCAATGACGCAAATCAACCGCCTGCCCTGTGGCCTTGTCGATCAGACCACCACCCTGAAGTTCAGCTTCAACGGAAACATTTTCGAAGGCCACCCCGGTGACACGCTTGCCTCTGCGTTGCTCGCCAATGGCCAGCGTCTGGTCGGCCGCTCGTTCAAGTATCACCGGCCGCGCGGTATTTTCACAGCCGGCTCGGAAGAGCCCAACGCGCTTGTTGAACTGCGGACTGGTGCCTCGCAGGAACCGAATACCAGAGCGACGGTTACAGAATTGTTCGACGGCCTGGAAGCCAGAAGCCAGAACCACCGAGGTTCCCTCGCCTTCGACATGATGGCTGTCACGGATCTGCTTTCACCGTTCCTTGGCGCCGGTTTCTACTACAAGACCTTCATGTGGCCAAAATCGTTCTGGGAAAAGGTTTACGAGCCGGCGATACGAAGTGCCGCGGGACTCGGTAGCCTCAGCGGCGAAGAGGACCCCGATGTCTACGACAAGGGCTTCCTGCATTGTGATCTGCTGATCATCGGAGCCGGGCCCGCCGGGCTTGCCGCCGCTCTGAATGCCGGCAAGGCTGGGCTTAGGGTCATTCTCGCTGATGAGGATTTTCGCATGGGGGGCCGCCTGAACGCGGAAACCCTGTCCGTCGACGGTATGCCCGGTACCGACTGGGCGGCGAAAGCTGCCGGCGAACTGATGAACATGTCTAATGTTCGCATGATGACGCGTACAACGGTTTACGGCGGCTATGATCACGGGATCTACGGTGCTCTTGAACGCGTCACCGATCATATGCCTTCTTCCGGTGGCAAGCCCCGGCAGATTCTTTGGCGCATTTATTCAAAACACGCCATCCTTGCAGCAGGGGCGACAGAGCGCCCGATCGCGTTTGCCAACAACGACCGGCCGGGCATCATGCTGGCCGGTGCCGTTCGCGCCTATGCCAACAGATGGGGGGTAACCCCTGGGCAGCACGTGACGCTGTTCACCAACAATGATGACGGCTGGCGCACGGCCAGTGATCTGCAGGCGCGCGGGATCAACATCGCCGCCATTATCGACAGCCGTAGCTGTGATGCACCGGCGCAAATTGCCGGTGCTGAAATCTTCATGGGCACACACGTTATCGACACCAGCGGTCGGCTTGGCATCAAGTCGATCAAATTATCAAACCGGCGCATCGTCGCGACCGATTGTCTGGCTGTATCAGGTGGATGGAATCCGAATGTACACCTGACCTGTCATCAACGCGGAAAACCGGAGTGGCGTGACGATATCGCCGCCTTCGTACCCGGCGCAGCACTGCCCAATGCCATGCATGTCGCCGGTGCCGCGTGCGGATCGTTGACGCTGGCCGGTGCATTGACGGAAGGGCACCGGGCCGCCGATCTGATCATCAGTTTATCGGGGAAAGCATCACATTCCGAGACGCCGCCCCGAGCCGAGGCCGAAGCCGCTTCGATCTCAGCGTTCTGGCATGTCCAGTCTGACACAGGTCGTGCATGGATCGACCTGCAAAATGACGTCACCGTCAAGGACATCAAACTGGCGCACAAGGAAGGCTATCGCTCCGTAGAGCATCTGAAGCGCTACACGACGCTCGGCATGGCGACCGATCAGGGTAAAACAGCCAATGTTCTGGCGCTTGCCGTGATGGCAGAACAGACCGGGCAGTCTATCCGCGAAACCGGCACCACCATATTTCGCCCCCCTTACACGCCAGTCGCCATAGGCGCTTTCGCCGGGCGTGCGCGAGGTCGCGATTTTAGGCCCTTCCGGCTGACTCCGTCCCACAACTGGGCCGCTGTACAAGGTGCGACATTCGTCGAAGCCGGCGCCTGGCTGCGAGCGCAAATGTTCCCGCGTGCAGGCGAATCCCACTGGCGGCAAACCGTCGACCGGGAAGTTGCACAAACCCGCAAGTCCGTCGGCATCTGCGACGTGACGACGCTTGGAAAGATCGACATCCAGGGCCGAGATGCAGCTGAGTTCCTGAACCGGGTCTATGCCAACGGCTTCGCCAAACTGGCTGTCGGCAAAGTCCGTTATGGGCTGATGCTGCGCGAGGATGGCTTCGTCATGGACGACGGTACGACCGCAAGATTAGCTGAGCATCATTACCTCATGACGACGACGACGGCGAATGCCGGGCTGGTTTTCCGCCATCTGGAATTTTGTCGTCAGTGCCTTTGGCCGGAGCTTGATGTGCACCTGATATCGGTGACTGACGGCTGGGCCCAGTTCTCCGTTGCCGGGCCGAATTCACGGCGCCTGCTGCAAAAGATCGTCGATCCGACGCATAACATATCAAACGCCGCCTTCCCATATATGGCCTGTGGTGATGTGACTATATGCGGCGGCACCCGGGCCAGACTGTTCAGAATCTCGTTCTCGGGCGAACTGGCCTACGAGCTCGCTGTTCCGGCTCGCTTCGGTGCGGCGTTGATAAGCGTGCTGATGGCTGCCGGTGATGAATTCGAGGCGATTGCTTATGGCACAGAGGCGCTTGGTGCCATGCGGATCGAGAAAGGACACCCGGCCGGCAACGAATTGAACGGCCAGACAACGGCCCTCAATCTCGGATTCGGCGCGATGCTCTCGGATAAGAAAGACTGCATCGGCAACACGCTTTCCAGACGTCCGGCACTTGTTGCACCTGATGCGCTTCGGATGATGGGATTCAAGCCCGTGGACCTTAGCCAATCCCTGGCATCCGGTGCACACTTCGTGGCATCCGGAAAGGCCGCGACAACAGAAAACGACGAAGGATGGATGACGTCAGTAACGTTCTCGCCGGAACTCGGCCATTCCATCGGTCTGGGTTTCATAAAACGTGGTCACGAGCGGATCGGCGAAATCGTAATCGCTGCAGACCCGTTACGCGGTCAGAGCATCGCCGTCGAGATCGTCTCGCCGCACTTTGTCGATCCTGAAGGAGTAAGGCTTCGTGGCTGAGTATTCTTTAACCGCCGATTCCCCCTTGAGTGGGTATAGGGAAATCTTCCAGAGCACTGTGCTGGAAGAAGCTGCTGAACTCGGCATCCTGTCCATGGCCGTCCCCCTCGGCGGAACTGCCGCCTTGAACAAGGCCCTTGTGGATGCTTACGGCACATCGTTACCAGTGGCCGGGAAAATCACTTCATCAAGCGACGGCAAAATCCGCTTCCTTGGCATTTCGACGGATCAAATTTTCATAATTTTTGCCGATGCTGAGACCAGCCAAACCATGACGATTGAGACCATCCTGAAAGGCCTCGGCTACTTCACGACGCAGACAGACAACTGGGTCAGGCTCAGGATTTCAGGCACAAGATCCCGCGAGTCGCTCGCACGGATATGTCAGATTGATCTTGATCCTGCGGCGTTTTCCGTTGATCAGGTCTCACGCACTGTTATGG
>JANRAT010000178.1 GCA_030727885.1 Rhodospirillales bacterium
CCCTTTCAGGGGGAGAGGTTAGGTGAGGGGGTGTTTGCCTGTGCGTGCTTTGGGCGTTAAGGCTCGAGCCGGTCCAGCAGGCCGCGATCTTTCCAGTGCGGCTGGCGATCTTCGATCCTGATCTGGTGGTGGGTCTGCTCCGACCGGCGGCTCAGGGTTACTTCAAGCCAGCGCGGAATGATCCGGTCGTTGATGTCTTCAAGGATCATCTGGGCGGTTTCCTCAAGACTGCTAAACGCCAGCTTGCCGAGTGCGCCGAGATAGGCGTTCAGGCTGGCCGGATCAAGCACGTCACGGTCCGGTACGTAGCGGAGCCGGAGTCTGTCGCCGATGCAGTTGTCCTCAAGGATGACGATGATGTCATGGTGCGGCAGCGGTGCCGGTGTTGCGGCAAGAATATCGCGGCGCTGATGTATTGGATGGGGTTGATTTGTCATCGCGTCAGATCACCATGCCCGGGCCGGCAGCTCTGGCTGCGGATGGCCCTTTCGGAATTTCCACGAAACCACCGGGTGCCGCCTGAAAGCCGACGGAGCCTTCAAGCCCGGTCAGTTCAAGCGCATCGGCATAGAGATAGCGGATGTCGTCGCGCATGGCCGGGGTCAGGGGTTCATCGGTGCGTAAAACCAGATCGAGCCGCTTGTTGTCGTTGCCGACCAGGCCATCAATCTGCATGTGGCCGAGGCGGGTCAGATTGAGATCGACGACAAAGCGTGTGCCGCCCTTGCTCGGGCCCTGATCATCCTCGTCCTTGTTCTCCTGATCGCGGATCAAAAGCTGCAGGCGATCAATCTCGGCGCCATGCAGAAACGGTACGGTATTCAGGCGCCACTCTCCACTCAGCGGGTCTTCGAACTTGCGGCTCATCTGGCCGAGATCGTGTTTGAGGCGACCGGCCAGTTCCGGGCGCAGACGTTCGAGAATGCGCAGCGGCCCGTCCCCCATCCAGGACTTGAGATCACCGCCGCGCAGCGCTGAGAGAAAAAACAGGATATTGCCGGCCAGTTGC
>JANRAT010000179.1 GCA_030727885.1 Rhodospirillales bacterium
CCTCGTTGGTGCCGGTATCGAACGGTTTGACTTCAAAGGCACCCAGCGGTCCGTTCCAGAGCACCGTGCGGGCCGAGGCCAGACGGCTTTGCAGATCCTTGATGCTGGCAGGCCCGATATCGAGAATCATCATCTCAGCCGGCACATCATCAAGGTCGACCGTCTTCGATGCCGCCCCTTCGGCAAAGGAATCGGCCACGACACAATCGACCGGCAGCACGATCTCGCAGTTGGCTTTGGCCGCCGCCGCGACGATGGCGCGCGCTTCGTCGGCCATGTCCTTTTCACAAAGCGATTTGCCGATGTCGACGCCGTTGGCATAAAGAAACGTATTGGCCATGCCGCCGCCGATGACGATCTGATCGACCTTCTGCGCGAGGTGGCCCAGCACTGCCATCTTGCTGGACACCTTGGCCCCGCCGACCACGGCAATGACCGGGTGCTTCGGCGTTTCCAGCGCTTCCGACAAGGCTTCGATTTCTGCCTGCATCAGGCGGCCGGCCGCTGACGGCAACAGATGTGCAATGCCTTCGGTAGAGGCATGCGCCCGATGCGCCGCCGAGAAGGCATCGCTGATGAAGATATCGCCGTTGGCGGCGAGCGCCTTGACGAATGCCGGGTCGTTCTTTTCCTCGCCACCATGAAAGCGCAGGTTTTCCAGAACCACGAACCCGCCCATCGGCGTCGCTTCAATGGCAGAACGGGCGGCATCGCCGATGCAATCACTGGCGAATGCGACCGGCTTGCCGGTGATTTTCGCCAGCGCATCGGCCACCGGCTTCAGGCTCATGTCGGCAACGACCTGACCCTTGGGGCGTCCGAAGTGCGACAGGATTACGACCTTGGCACCCTTGCCGGCCAGCTCGTTCAGGGTTTCCAGCGCCCGGTCGATGCGGGTCGTATCGGTGATCATGCCGTCACGCATCGGCACGTTGAAATCAACACGGACCAGCACACGCTTGCCGGCGACATCAAGAGCATCAAGGGTCTTTAAAGGCATGTATTTTTCCAGTCTTGCTTGAAATCAGGTCTTGGCGATCACGGCACAGCCGGCACCGATCATCACGGTGCCCGCTGTGCGATTGAGGACACGGTTTGCCCGTTCGGTGCGGAATATCCGGCGCACCTGCTGCGCCGTCAATGCATAACCGACCAGCACACTGATCAGGACGCCAAGCATCGTCGCGGCAATGGCGGCGCCACCGGCCAGCGTCAATTGGCCGAGATCGGTAAAGGTCGGCAGAAAGCTCAGATAGAAAATGATCACCTTGGGATTGCCGAGAGTCAGAAACAGCCCGCCCAGAAACGTCCGCATATCCGAGCTGCGGGTTGCAGGCGCCACCGTCGGTGCCGCCGCGCCGGCAATCGGCTGACGCCATGCCCTGATGCCGAGATAGATCAGATAGGCACCACCGGCCCAGCGGATGACGATGAACAAGTCACCGAGGACACTGGCGATCATGGCGAGCCCGAAGAACGCAAACAGGATATAGACCAGATCCCCACACGCGATGCCGAGGATAAACGGCACCGTCGAGCGAAAGCCGAAAGCGATGGAGCGGGCAATCGTTGCGAACACCCCCGGGCCGGGTGCCGCCATCCAAATGAAGCTCGCCAGGGCGAGCGAAAGAAGAACGTAAATGTTCATTTCAGCTCAAACTTTCGATGACCAATGCGCCGTCTTTATAAAAGCACGGAACCGGTTTTTCCAGTCGCTTGCAGTCTCGGTTCTACTGAAGGGCCTTGAGCTTTGCTCTGGCCTCGGTCGCCTTGTCGGTTTCGCCAAGCACCTCATAAGCACGGATCAACCGCTCCCACCCTGCCTTGTCCGTGGGATCTTCCTTGAGCTTGTCGGCCAGCCTCGCGACCATCGAGCGGATGAAGCTCATGCGCTCTTCCGGTGTCATCTGTCCTGCAGCTTCGATATCCTGCTTGTTCGGTCCCGGGGCCGTCGGTGCAGCAGACGGCGCCGCCGTTGATGCCGCAGTTTCGGCCGGCAGCGACGCCGCCATACCTTTGGCAAGACCAAGCGCCGTTTCGCTGGGCTGCAGATCGGAAACCTTGAATCCGCCCTCGTCGGCGGCACGGGCAATCTGTGCCTTCACGGCTTCGGCAAACGGAGCCCCCTTCGGCTGAATGGCCAGCAGATCGGTCCATATCTGAGCGGCCCCGCGAAGATCGCCGCCCATCGCCTTGTCGAGACCGATGTAGAACCACGGCTTCGGCAACAGCGGATCCTTTTCGCGGGCTTCGACAAAATCTGCGAAGATTTCCGGTGTGAACTTTCCGTCCGTCGCCATCAGTCTGGCTTCGGCCCAGTCGGCCAGCAGGCCGGGGACACGCCCGATCAGTTTCGTCGCCCGTTCGTATGCCGCCGCCGATTTTCTGGATTCGCCAAGCTCGGCATAAGTCCGGCCCAGCAAGACCCAACCTTTCGGGTCATTGGGATCTTGCTGCAGTTTCTCTTCAAGCTTGCCGACCAGCTGGTTGATCGCCTGATTCTCCGGGGAACCGGCAGCGGCTGAATGAACATCGGTCCGCCCGACCAGCGGGAAATCCGGCATCGATGGTGAGCCCGTCCTGAGATAGAACGCGAGGGCAATCGCCGGCAACGCGGCAACGGCGATGATGATCGGCAGCTTGCTGCCTTTTGCCGGTGCCGTTTTCTGATTTTCGGCGTCCTCGCCAGCGGCCAGCAAGCGGCGCTGCACTTCCAGCCGGGCGGCGTCCGCTTCACTTGCGGCAATCCGCCCCGCTGCAGTATCGCGCTCCAGCTCGATCAGTTGGTCCTTGTAGACATTGATATCGTATTCGGCCCGGCTGACGGCATCGCGATGCGACAGAAATAACGGCACCAGCAGTGCAGCGACCACGATCAGGGTCAGCAATCCGGCTATGATCCAGAACATCAACCCTGATCCTCATCCAACAGGCGGGCCAGCTTTTGCTTTTCCGCATCACTGAGTGCCGCCGGCTTGCCGCTGCCATCTGCACCGGGTGCCGGGCTGCGGCGATAGAACATGACCAGCACAAAAATGCCAAAAATAATGAAAACCGCCGGGCCAAACCACAGAACATAGGTCTTCAGTTTGAACGGCGGGTTGAGCAGAACAAAATCGCCGTAGCGCGACACCACATAGGCAATGACATCCTCGTTGCTGTCACCGGCAACGATACGATCACGGACAAGAACCCGGAGATCGCGCGCCAGATCGGCATCGGAATCATCAATCGACTGGTTCTGGCAGACCAGGCAACGCAGCTCCCGACCGACTTCGCGGGCGCGCGCTTCAAGCGCCGGATCTTTGAGAATTTCCTTGGGGTCCACCGCCAATGCCGGCGAGGCCATAAACAGCACCACGAGAAGGCTGAGCAGAATGGATTTCAGGGGGTTCAATATACGCATCAGCCGCCCTCGCCCTTCAGATGATCGATCAGCGGCTTCAGGGTACCCGACCAGACTTCATCGGTGATCGGGCCGATGTGCTTGTATCGGATAATGCCCTGCTTATCGACGACGAATGTTTCCGGCGCACCGGTAACACCAAAGGCAATCGCTGCACGTGAATTCGGATCATCGCCGATCAGGGTGTAAGGATCGCCATGCCGTTGCAACCATGTCGGTCCAGCCTGTCGGTCCGGTTCGCGCCAGTCGATACCATGTACCGGCACGGCATTGGTTTTCTTGAGCTGCATCAAATACGGATGTTCGACCCGGCACGCCACGCACCACGATCCGAACACGTTGACCAGCGACACCGAGCCGATCAGGTCGGTATTCGAAAATCCCTTGTCGTCGCGGCCTTCAAGCCCCGGCAGTGAAAATGCCGGACCCGGTTTGCCTTCAAGCATGTTCGGCAACTTGTGCGGATCAAGGCCGAGACCGATCAGCAGATAAGTTCCGATCAGCAGAAACGCGGCCAGCGGCAGAATGAAGATTAGACGTTTCATCTATGCGCTATTCCGCCGGCTGTGCATGTGCAGGGATGGCGGATCTTTTCGGCGCACCGATCCTGAAGCGCCGGTCCGACAGTGAAAGCACACCACCCAGAACCATCGTCAGCGCACCGATCCACATCCACACCACCAGCGGATTGAAATAGATCCGGGTGACGAACGAGCCGTCCTTGTTGGCGTCACCGATCACCGCATAAAGATCGCCACTCAGCATCGTATAAATGCCGGCTTCGGTGGTCGGCATCTGCCGCACCGGATAAATGCGTTTTTCCGGATTGAGGATCGCCACCGGCTTGCCGTCCCGCGTCACCGTGAAGTGACCTTCGGTGATCATGTAGTTCGGCCCCTGTTTTTCCTCAGCACCCTTAAAAAGAAAATCGTATCCCGCAACCTGAACTGTATCGCCGGGCGCCATGCTCTGCACCTTCTCGACTTTCCAGGCACCGGCACCGGTAACACCGGCAACGGCCAGTGCCAGCCCCAGATGCGCCAGCGTCATGCCCCAGCTGGAGCGCGGCAGATGCCAGAACCGGCGCAGCGATTCGCCAGGCGGAATTCTGAACAGCCTGATCCGCTCGGCCAGTTCCGCCAGCGTACCGGTAATCAGCCACGTGGCAATCGCAACGCCGACGATGCCCCAGGGTGAGCGGTCTGCGTAATACGACCAGGCGACAACGGCCATGACCAGAGCCAACCCCATCGACAGCCACAGGGTTTTCAGCGCGCGACCAAGATCGCCGCGCTTCCAGGCCAGCAACGGGCCGACCGCCATCGCCGCAACCATCGGCGTCATCAGCGGAATGAACACTGCATTGAAGAACGGCGGGCCGACGGAAATCTTGTCTTCGCCGTTCGACACGGCATCAATGAACAACGGATAGAGCGTACCCAGCAGAACCACGCCGGCTGCCGTCCCCATCAGAAGATTGTTCAGCAGCAACGCCCCTTCGCGGGAAATCGGCTGGAACAGGCCGGTGCTTTTAAGCTGCGGTGCGCGCCATGCATAGAGCGCGAACGAGCCGCCGATGACGATCAGCAGCAACGCCAGAATGAACACGCCGCGTTCGGGGTCGGTGGCAAAGGCATGCACCGATGTCAGCACGCCCGAGCGCACCAGGAACGTCCCCAGCAGCGAAAATGAAAAGGCGATGATCGCCAGCAAAACGGTCCACGCTTTCATGGTGTCGCGCTTTTCCAGCACGACACACGAATGCAGCAAGGCTGTGCCGACAAGCCACGGCATGAACGAGGCGTTTTCAACCGGGTCCCAGAACCAGAAACCGCCCCAACCCAGCTCGTAAT
>JANRAT010000180.1 GCA_030727885.1 Rhodospirillales bacterium
ATATAGACAGCGCCGTTGCCGAACGCGGTCAGCGCTTCATTGCGGGCGAAATCAAAGGCGTCATGCAGCTCGGCCTCGGATCTGGCGACTTTCATGCCGCGTCCACCGCCACCTGCTGCGGCCTTTATCAGAATCGGGTAGCCGATCTTGTTGGCCCACTTCTTGGCGTCCTCGAAATCGGTGATTTCACCGTCGGAGCCCGGAACGCAGGGAATACCGGCGTCTCTGGCGGCCTGCTTGGCGGTGATCTTGTCGCCCATCAGGCGGATGTGCGCAGGCGAGGGGCCGATAAAGGTAATGCCATGTTCTTCGACCATGGCGGCAAAGTCGGCATTCTCGGAAAGAAAGCCATAGCCCGGATGGATCGCATCGGCGCCGGTGATGGAGGCGGCCGAAAGGATCGCCGAGGTGCTCAGATAGCTGTCACGGGCTGCTGGTGGACCGATGCAGACGCTTTCATCGGCAAGCCGGACGTGCATGGCATTGGCATCCGCCGTCGAATGCACGGCAACGGACTGAATACCCATCTCGCGGCAGGCACGCATGATACGCAGCGCAATCTCGCCGCGGTTGGCAATGAGGACCTTTTCGATCATCAAACGGTTCCGATCATTCGATGATGACCAGCGGTTCGCCGAATTCGACCGGCGTGCCATCCTTGACGAGGATTTTCTTGATCGTACCGGAACGCGGCGCAGAAATCGGGTTGAAGACCTTCATGGCCTCGATCAGCAGCAGGGTATCGGCTTCCTTGACGCTGTCACCTTCGTTGAAAAAGACATCGCTTTTGGGATCGGGCGACAGATAGCAGACACCGACCATCGGCGACGTGACGGCACCTGGATGACTGGCGGCGTCTTCGATGACCGGGGCAGCCGGTACGACCGCCACAGGGGCGCTCTGCATGCTGTGCGCGGCATACGATACACCGCCCTTGGCGACGCGAATCTTGCTGTCGCCTTCCTGCACTTCGATCTCGCCGAGACCGGTTTCATCAAGTAACCCGGCAAGTTGTCTGATCAGGTCTTCATCGACCCGCAAGCCGGATTTCGGTTCTTTCGCCATTCTTATTTTCCCTTAACCAGCCGTTCTGCAACGGCTTCCAAAGCCAATTCATACCCGAGGGAGCCCAGGCCGCAAATCATTCCGTCCGCAGCACGGGCGATATAGGATTTGTGGCGGAATGATTCCCGCTGATGAATATTCGAAAGATGTACCTCAATAATCGGCATATCACAGGCATTCAGGGCATCCAGAAGTGCCACTGATGTATGCGTATAGGCTGCTGCATTGATGATGATGCCCTGCGCTGACTGGCGGGCATCCTGAATCCAGCCGACCAGCTCGCCTTCGATATTGGATTGGCGAAAGTCGACGGAAAGGCCCAGATTCCGGGCACGCCGCTGACACCGCGCTTCAATATCGGCGAGGGTTTCGGTGCCGTAAATCTCCGGCTCCCGGGTGCCCAGCATGTTCAGGTTGGGCCCGTTTAATATCAGTACTGTACTCGGCATCTAAATTCTTGTCCCTAACAGGCCTTGAAAGGCTGGAAGATTCGGTCTTTTTATATCATGCCGGGTAGCTTAGGAAACAGGACGAATTCCCGAAGCCCCCAAAGCCCCCTCAAGTTGAAATTGCCGGGGCCACTACCCATACTCATACAGAGAGCGTTAGGACAAGTTTATGAAAATTACGATTAACGGCGAAACACGCGAAATTGGCGCATCGACCAGCGTTGAGGGCCTGTTGCGTGACATTGGTCTTGATCCCGCCAAAGTCGCCGTGGAACGTAATCTGGAGATCGTCCCGAAGTCGAGCTATCTGCAGACCCACCTGAATGACGGCGACAAGCTTGAGGTTGTCCATTTCATCGGTGGCGGCGCGCCGGACGGCAGCAAGGCCGAGCTTGATGACCCGCTGGTCATTGCCGGGCGGACCTTCAATTCACGGCTGATCATCGGTACCGGTAAATATGCCGACTATGAAATCAACCGGCAGGCCTGTGTCGCAGCCGAAATCGACATGATCACCGTGGCCGTGCGCCGGGTGAACATTCTCGACAAGGATCAGCCGATGCTGGTCGACTTCATTGATCCGAAGAAATATACCTACCTGCCGAACACGGCCGGTTGTTTCACCGCCGATGACGCCATTCGCACACTGCGCCTGGCCCGTGAAGCCGGCGGCTGGGATCTGGTCAAGCTGGAGATTCTCGGCGAAGCCAAGACACTCTATCCGATGATGCCGGAAACCATCGAAGCGACCGCCAAGCTGACGGCAGACGGCTTCAAGGTTATGGCTTACTGCTCCGACGATCCGATTCTCTGCAAGCGGGTCGAGGAAGCCGGCGCCGTCGCCATCATGCCGCTGGGGGCGCCGATCGGCTCTGGCCTTGGAATTCAAAACCCGGTGATGATCCGCCTGATCGTTGAACAGACGAATGTTCCGGTAATCGTTGACGCCGGTGTCGGCACCGCCTCGGATGCGGCGATTGCCATGGAACTCGGCTGTGACGGTGTGCTGATGAATACCGCGATTGCCGAAGCCACCGACCCGATCGGCATGGCCAAGGCGATGATGCATGCGGTCAAGGCCGGCAGGCTTTCCTACCTGTCTGGTCGGATGCCGAAAAAGATGTACGCGGACCGCTCGTCACCGCTGGCCGGTCTCATCTAGCCTCATCCACGCGCCAGAACACAGGCATTATCGCCGGATTTGAAATTATGTGGTAAATTCTGGACAGATCGGTACAAAATGCCTCTGCACAGGCATGCTGCATGGAGATGTGTCAGATGGGACGAGCCAAGGCCTTTGACGTCGACGACGCCTTGAACGACGCCATGGATGTGTTCTGGAGCAACGGATACAAGGCCACGTCGCTGGGTGACCTGACCGGTGCGATGCAGATCTCGAAGTCGAGCCTTTACGAGACGTTCGGCTCCAAGCACGACCTGTTTCTGTCGACCATTGATTATTACATCCGCACGGTAACGTCACAGATTTCCGGCGCCGTGCATATCAATGCACCGGCGATGAAAATTATTCGCGCACTGTTTACCCGGGCTGTACAGCGGATGACCGAACCGAACAGCCGACGCGGTTGCTTTTTGAATAACTGCGCCGTCGAGGTTTCGATACGCGACAGCGAAGCCGCCGAGCGTGTCGCCCACGGGCTAGAAATCATGGAAGAAGCTTTTTATTCACTGGTCATTCGCGGCCAGCGGGATGGCACCATAACGGCGACCCTGAATGCCCGCACAATGGCGCGTTTTCTGGTTTCCAGCCTGAACGGCATCCTCGTGATGGGCAAAGCACAGACCGATACGGAAAAGCTTTACGACGTCGTCGACATCACCCTGGAAGCGCTGACCTGAGTGACGTCGTCTACGGGATGAACATCAGACCGTAATCTATGATTATGCAGCAAGCTGTTTTAGCATTAACCTGATTAATCCGGTTCATTAAAGAGGCGCCCGACAGTGCGGAAATTATTCACTTATTTATCTATAGTGATCCTGTGCATTACGTGTCTGGCGCTCACGGGTAAAGATGCCGAAGCCAAAGATGCGGATCAGATTCTCAAGGCCATTGACAGCAATGGCGATGGGCAGATCGACAAGGACGAATGGAAACAGAACCCGAAAGGGTTCCGGAAAATCGATGACAATAATGATGGTTTTCTGTCCCGAGATGAATTGATCAGAAAGTTTGGCGGTGGATCGAATGACGATCAAAAGCCTACAGCCCCCAACCATTCAGCCAATACAACCAGCGTGCCTGTCGACGGTGTCTGGAATGGCCCGATCATTGACGTCCATAGTCAAATTGACGAAGAAACGGACCTCAATTCAATTGTGCCGATGCTTGATCGGGCCGGTGTTTCCAAGGTCATGCTTTCAACGCGCTTCAAGCAACCGTCATCCGATGTCCTTGAATTGGCAGCCCGCCACCCAGAACGCATCATACCGGCGGCAAAATCGAAAACCAAAGCCTTCACCAAGGGGCAGGGCGATTACGCCGGTAAGTTTAAAGAGGAAATTGAACTTTATGACTACCGCGCTATCGCCGAAGTCATCATGTGGCATGCTGCAAAGAAAGGTGTAGGCGCCGGCCAATCCACCATGGAACCGGGTGATGCCCGCGTTGCCATGATGATTGAGGCATCCAGGCAAAAGAACATACCCTTCATCGCCCATATCGAGTTCGGTGCCATGGGATCAGGCAAGTCGTCTTATCTGGAAAAAATGGACGCTTTCATTGCCGCAAATCGTGACGTGCCGATCGGGTTGATTCACATGGGTCAGTTGGACGCAGATGACGCAGCGCAGCTACTTCCAAGGCATTCGAACCTGTTTTTCATCACGTCCCATTGCAATCCTATTGCCTATAACGACAACAAACAGCCATGGACGCGGATGTTGATCGATAGCGGGTTTGCCACTGAATGGCGGGAATTGATCCTCGCATACCCTGAGCGTTTCGTACTCGCGTTCGACAATGTTTTTCACTTCCATTGGGAAGGGATGTTCCTGCCTCAGGTTGACGTTTGGAGAAAAGCCTTGGCAACAATACCGGATGAGGTCGCTCACGCCATTGCCCACGGCAATGCCGAACGGCTTTGGTCGTTACCGCCAAGCTGACACGGTTATGATTAAGCGAGAATTTCTCGGAGCGCCGTGAGGGTCAGTTCAATGTCGGCACTGCTGACGTCAAGGTGCGTCACGGCACGCATGCGGGCATCGGTTTGTGCGCCGATACGAATGCCGCGCTCCAGCAGCTTTGCAGCCGTTTCCTTGGCACCGACTTTGGTGCCGCTGACATCGAAGAATACCAGATTGGTTTCACAGACATCATTCTGAACTTTGACGCCCTTGATGTCGCGCAGTCCGGCATGCAGCAGGCGGGCGTTTTCATGATCGTCGCGCAACCGTTCGACGTGATGATCAAGCGCATACAGGCACGCCGACGTCACCATGCCGGACTGACGCAAGGCGCCGCCGAACTGATGTTTGATGCGGAAGGCTTCGTCGATGAAATCAGCCGGGCCGGCCAGTACGCCACCGATCGGACATCCAAGCCCCTTTGAGAAATCCATCCAGACGCTGTCGACGGCGGCGGTGAATTCGCTCGGTTTGTGATTGCTCTCTACGACGGCATTCATCAGACGCGCACCATCCATATGGGCATAGATATTCATTTCGTGCGCGGTTTTGGCGACATCCTCGATGCT
>JANRAT010000181.1 GCA_030727885.1 Rhodospirillales bacterium
AACCCTGCTGACGATACCCTCAAGGCCGCCGTAACGGGAAAAGTCATAGGTTGAAATCTTGACCGTCGCCGATTGTCCAACAGTCACGTAGCCACGATCAATAGGATTAAGCTTTGCCTCGATGACCAGCCGTTCGCCTGTCGGAACGATTTCCATGATCGGTTCGCCGGGTTTGACGACGTTGCCGACGGCGTTATAGCGCATGTTTTTCACGACGCCATTGATCGTGCTTTTGATTTCGGCACGGATACCCTGTTCGGTCGCCTTGCTGAGCAGCTCGGTGACGCGGGCAATATCTTCAGCGATCTTGCCCAGCTGATCCTGCGCTTCGCGGCGGAAGCGGCTCTCGGTTTCCTGCAAACGCTGCTTGGATTCTTCCACGGCGGCCAGAACCTTTGGCAGCGATGGCCTGAGCGATTTCATTTCGCCGTCCAGATTCTCGACTTCGGCTTCGAGCTGCAGATGTTCCATTTTCGCAGTCAGCCCTTCGGCCAGCAGAGACTTGGACATTTTCAGACGTTCGGATGCCAGTTTGTAATTGCTTTCGACAGCACGCGACCGGGCGGTGAGTTCCTCGACCTCCAGTTCACGCTGCTTGACCTGTTCGCGCATGACCTGGATGGTTGAAGACAGTTCACGGCGCCGTGCTTCATAGGCTTGGCGTTGTGCTGAGACGATTGCAGGGCGGCGTTTGGCCTCGGCCTCGGGGAACACCAGTTCATTGCCGCTGGCTTCGGCTTCAAGGCGGGCTTTGACCAGATTGTTGCTGTCGAGGCGGACCTGAAGTTCTTCCTGGTTGGTGCCGGCTGAGGCAAGGTCCAACTGCAAAAGGGTTTGTCCTTCTTTGACGGTATCACCTTCAGATACATATATTTCCAGAATGATGCCGCCTTCAAGGTGCTGGACGACTTTGATCTTGCCGGCTGGAACCACTTCACCGGTGGCAATCGATACTTCATCCAGCGTTGCGAAGTTGGCCCAGGTTATCCCGATGGCAAGCATCAGCATGATCGGCCAGGCCAGCAGACGCCAGCCCGGCAGGGGATTATGACTGAGCAGCATATCAAGTTTGTCCGATGCCGTCGGCATGCCAGCGGCCATCGGCTTGGTGGCTTGCTGAGGTTCTTGACCTTGCTCGGGTCCGGATGCGTCGGGGCTCATCACTTAACTCCTAATCGGCTTCCGCTTTTTGTCCTTGTGGGCCTCCGGCTGGTGCCGAGGGCTTCTGGCTGGCCTTGCGGTCACTCTCGTAGCCCTTGATTAAATCTGCATAAGGGTCATCAAGCAATCGCTTCGCATCACCATCAAGTTTGAACAGATTGCTTGCCGGGACACTCGGGTCGGCCGTCGAACGTTCTTTTTTGGCCGCCCGTTCCGCAATGGCTTCAGCAGCACCACCATTTTTAACGCCAGCAACAGGTGCAGGATTAGCCGCGGGATTGACCTGCGGCGCTGTTGGTTTGACGCCAGATGGCACCGGCGGCATGGGCGACTTTGCCGTGGCCGGCGGTATGGGGGGCTTTGCTGCTGTCGGAGGTTTCGGCGCCATTTGCGGCGGCTGCGCGGTCTGTGCACCAGACGGAGCGGGGGCTTTGGGTGGCATTTGAGGCGGCACTTTGGCTGCGCCATCGCTACCTTTGAGGCGTGGCGGTGCAGCTTTTGGTGCGGCATCTCCGCCTGCGGCTTGATCCGGTGTCTCGACCTTTTGCATTGGTTGCTGGCCAAACAGTTTCGGCAGAATTTCCCGTGATGGCCCGGCCAGTGCAACCTTGCCTTTATCGAGTGCTACCAAATCGTCGCAGGCCGCCAGCAGGATCGGGCTGTGCGTGACGATGATGACGGTTCTGGTCTTGCCGATAGCGACAAGCGTCTTGCGCAGTTCCTGTTCAGCCTGTCGGTCAAGACTGGCCGAAGGCTCGTCCAGTAACAGCACGGCAGGCTCGCCGATCAAGGCCCGGGCGAGGGCAATGCGCTGGCGCTGGCCGCCGGATAGCCGCCGACCGGCTTCGCCGATATCGGATGCATAGCCGTCCGGCAGGTCGATGATGAAGTGGTGTACGCCGGCTGCGGTCGCGGATTCGATGATCTGGTCATCGGAAGCATTGGGGAACCGATGTACAATGTTGTCGCGAACGGTCCCTGCGAACAGGACTGTTTCCTGCGGCACATAACCCATCCATGTGGCCAACTCGGCACGGGTGAACTGCGCGATATCGGCGCCATCCAGCAAAACGCGCCCGTTGGTTGGCGTATAAAGCCCCTGGATCATCTTCAGCAGGGTGGTTTTGCCTGAACCGTTGCGACCGACCAATGCGTGCACGCCGCCAGCATGAATGTTGATCGAGACGGAATCGACAACCGGTTTGGTGTTTTCGGAATATCCGAACGTCAGATTTTCAACCTGTATCTCGCCGCGTGGTCTTTCGAGCTTTATCTCGCTTTCGCTTCGGTCCGACAGCGATGAGAAAACCTCGCCTAGGCGATTGACTGATTGCTTGAAGCCGTTAAAGGCGCGCCATTGTCCGACCAATTGGTTGAGAGGCCCCATAATGCGGCCGGACAGCATGTTGGCGGCTATAAGCGACCCCATGGTCATGTTGTGATTGACGATCTGATAAGCGCCGACCGAGGTCATGAAGATCGTTGTCGCCATGGTCAGGGATTGTGAGCAGTTGGTATAGAAATCGGTTTTCGAGCCACGGAACATCGACTGCGAGATATTGTGGGCGTGGGTCTCCTCCCACAGCGGTCGCATGGCGCGGTCGAGCGCCAGCGCCTTGATTGTGGTCCGGCCCTGGATCAGTTCGGCGATCAGGGCATCACGGCCCTGTGTGCTTTCCCGCTCGGCGGCGTTTGCCTGCGACATGACGCCACTTGAACGCCAGGCGACGAACATGAACAGCGGCAGGATGATCATCAAAACCCAGGCGATCGGCCCGGCGATAACTGAAATCAGTACGACAAACATAATCACGAAGGGCAGGTCACACAGCAGAATCGCCGAGGCACCGGAAAGCGTGTTGCGCACCGTATCAACATCACGGAACAGAGATTGCCAGTGATTCGCCGGTTTTCCTTCAAGAACATGTAGCGGCAGGCTGACAAGTTTGTCGAACAGGTGCCTGCCGACGATGACATCAACCCTGAGGGCAACGGTTTGCATGATTTTCGAGCGCGCCTGCTTAAGCGACAGATCGAACAGAACGACCAGCAACATGCCGAGAACAAGGCCCCAGAGCGTGCTCAGCCCGCCACTGCCAACAACCCGGTCGTAAACCTGCATGGTGAAAACCGGGGTCGCCAAAGCCAGCAAATTGACAAACGCCGACATTGCGATCACCTCACGGAAGATCGGCATCAACGGCTTGAGTATTGGCTTAAGCCAAGCGCGGCCGGCCGTTTCGCTCATTCATCGTCCTTGAACTGGTAGCACCGTAACCCTCGACACATTTGTCGAAACAATCTTTTAGCATACTCTATAGGTAAATGTCGAAAGACGCTTGACCCATATGGAAGGAAAATGTGTAGACTGGTATTCATGGGGTTTTAGGGGGCAGTTATCCTTTGCGGATACTCAAGACAATATTCAGCTTTGAACGGTCGCTCGGCATTTTTTTGCTGCTTGCGTTCGTTGGCATGTAGTATGTCGACATCAAAGCCAATGTCGGTTTCCTGGAAGCGTGGCGTAACAAGGTCTTTGATTATTATCAGGAAATAAAACCCCGCGACATTCCTGCCCCCCAGAACAAGCCTGTCACCATCATTGATCTGGACGAGCAAAGTCTGGAAACCGTTGGCCAGTGGCCGTGGCCACGCAATATTCTGGCCCAGATGGTGCAAAATCTGATGCAGATGGGCGCTGTTCTGGTGGCTTTCGATATTGTGTTTGCTGAGCCGGACCGGATGAATCCGTCCAGTGTTGCGTCTAACCTGGTCGGTCTCGATGAAGTCACCAAAGACAAGTTGATGAGCCTTAAAAGCAACGATCAGATTTTTGCTGATACGATCAGAAAGTCTCGCGTCGTGCTTGGGCAGGCGGGGCGTCCAAGCGAAACCGAAGGCGTCAAGGGACCACCGGTCAAAAAATCCGTTGCCGTCCAGAAAATGTCGAAGTCGGTACCGGAACCGTATGTATTTATACCGAAATTCCCCTCACTGGTCCGCAATGTGCCGGTGATTGAGCAAGCTGCCATTGGCAACTCCGGCGGACATGGTATTTTCTCGGTCGTGCCCGGCAAGGACGGTATCGTGCGCAACGTGCCTGCATTCTTTGGTCATGAAGGGCAATATTTCCCATCCCTGGCCATCGAGATGCTGCGGGTTGCTACCGGCAGGCCGACAATTCTTGCCAAGGTGAATGATGCCGGCATGGTTGAGGCTGCCGTTGCCAAGGGGCTGACCGTCAAGACCGACAGGATCGGGCAGATCTGGCCTTATTTCTCCAAGCGCGACTGGTCCAAGTACGTTTCGGCAGCAAAGGTTCTGGACGGCACCGCGGACGTATCGAAAATCAAGGGCAAGCTGGTGATTGTCGGGACCTCTGCGGTGGGGCTTCGAGATATTCGGTCAATCCCGACAGAACGCGATATCCCCGGGGTCGAGGTGCACGCCCAGCTGATTGAGGCAATCGTCTCCAACAAATATCTGACAAGACCAAACTATGCCGACGTGGCAGAGCTGTTTATCCTTTTGGTCGGCGGTATCATCATGATCATTCTGGTGCCCTGGGTTGGCGCCAAATGGACGGCTGTGCTGTTTTTGCTGGTTGCAGGGGGCTCGCTCGGGACATCCTGGTATCTGTTCTCTGAACAGCTCATCTTGCTAGATGCGACCTATTCAATGGTCGGCATTGCCGTCATGTACACTTCGATGACATACGCCGGTTATGCCCGTGAAGAGGCCGAGCGTCGCCAGACCCGAGACGCCTTCTCGAAATATCTGTCGCCGGACATGGTCAAGCGCGTTGCCGGTGACCCAGGGGCGCTGAAGCTCGGTGGTGATCAGCGGAAAATGACCCTGCTGTTCTGCGACGTACGCGGCTTCACGACGATTTCCGAGCAGTTCGATGCCGTCGGACTGACGGCACTGATCAACAAGCTTCTGACACCGCTGACCAACGTGATCCTGAAGCGCAAGGGAACCATCGACAAGTACATGGGCGACTGCATCATGGCGTTCTGGAATGCACCTATTCCGTGTGAGAATCATGCCGAA
>JANRAT010000182.1 GCA_030727885.1 Rhodospirillales bacterium
CAAGTTCGCGCCAGATGTCGACGCCCACATCATGAACATCCGGGTTGCTGACCGCGCGCAGTGAATGCACCCAGATCTGCAGTCCAAGGGCATCATGGGGCCGTTTCTTTCTGGCCAGGACGTTGACTGCCTTGGCCAGATCATGCTGGTACAAGGGGGCCTCACGGGCCAGCGTCGTCAGATCTCGCATCGCCACCCCTTCCTTGATCAGCGCGTTTCGATGATGCGCGGCAATCGCCAGCACCAGCCCGATACTTTTGTCATCAAGGGATCTGAGATGATTGAGAAGCTGCACGGCTTCCTTGCGATAGCGTTTCTGCGCCCAGCCCTGCATCAGATTTGAAAACGGGTTCATGGCTTATTGTCTCCGGCAATCGGTGCGCGTCGGTACTGTCATAACACAAGCACCCGTGCCTTCGAACACCAGACGCCAAAGAATTTTCACACCCGGTAAGTTTTAAGAGAAATTACCACCCTCGTGATTGACCATGGAGAGAAATTCACGCCGGGTCGTCGGGTCCTCGCGGAAGGTGCCGAGCATCCTGCTCGTCACCAGCGACACCCCGGGCTTGTGAACGCCACGCATGGTCATGCACTGATGCGCGGCTTCGACGATCACGGCAACGCCGCGCGGTTCAAGCACTTCATCAATGGTATTGGCAATCTGCGCCGTCATCTTTTCCTGAATTTGCATCCGCTTGGCAAAGGCATCGACAACCCGCGCAAGCTTGGAGATACCAACCACCCGGCGGTTCGGCAGGTAGGCAACATGGGCCCTGCCGATAAACGGCACCATGTGGTGCTCGCAATGGCTTTCGAAGCGGATGTCTTTCAGCAGGACGATTTCATCGTAGCCTTCGGTTTCTTCGAAGGTCTTTTCGAGATAGATACGCGGGCAGATATCATAGCCCTTGTAGAATTCCTCATACGCCCGCACCACCCGGTCCGGGGTTTCCAGAAGACCTTCTCGGGCGGGATCGTCTCCGGCCCATCTGATCAGGGTGCGAACTGCCTGCTCAGCCTCTTCACGGCTCGGGCGCTCGATCTCGGGGCCTTTGTCCAAAGCCGGAGCGCTGTGTCTGTGCGGATTGCCGGCAACTACACTCATCGGTTTATGATCTGTCACGATGTTTCCTATCTTCTCTTCCCGTCGTGCAGCCTAGCAGATAACCCAAGGGGACCGCACTTATAGAATATTGTGATCGGATGTCACAATTTCCAGAGATCAATGCAGATTAACGGGCGACCGGCCCGCTGTTAATGAACGACGCTGCGGACATCAGGCCCATCAAGGGAAAAAGCCGGCACCTGTACGGCAAAACGCCGACCGGCAGCATCAATCATCTGGAAAATACCGGTCATGAAACCGGTCGAGGTCGACAGCGGCGTGCCGCTTGAATATTCGTAATCGTCACCGGGTTTGAGAATCGGCTTTTCGCCGACCACGCCATCGCCGATCACTTCGTGGGCGTGACCGTGACCATCGGTGATGCGCCAGCGCCGGGTCAGCAACTGCACCGGCACCGTGCCCATATTTTTGATCCGCACCTGATACGCCCAGACGTGACGATTTTCATCCGCATCCGATTGCTGATCGAGATACATCGACGCAACCCGTACGCGGATGCCGTCCGTGGTTTCCTCGAAGGTATGCACTTCGCTCATCGGCTGCCCTTTTCAAACTGCGGCGATCCATGCCGTCGGCAGCATTTAGCCTGTGCACGGGCGCAATGTCCAGCCACGCCCTTTGCTGGCAGCCCCTCACAACACGCGGTCAGGACCGATGACAATCTCGACGCGGCGGTTTTCCGAACTGCGCTGGCCGTCCGGGGTCATGATGCGCGGATAGGTCTCGCCAAAACCGATGGTGCTGATCTGGCCGGCGCTGACGCCTCTGGCGCGCAGCATTGCGGCAACGCGCTCGGCGCGGGCTTCGGAAAGATCGCGGTTGCGGGAAGCGGTGCCGGACTTGTCGGCATGACCGCCGAGCACGATGCGCATGTGCTGGCCGCTGCGGGCATATGCGGCAGCCGCATCAAGCACCGCCTGTGCACCGGTCGACGGCATCGAACTGCCAAGCGGAAAAGTGACGCTGAACGACTTCAGGGCCGTGATTTGTGACGGCACCGGTTTACCGGCCGCCTGCAGGGTTGCAGCTGTTTCGGCGGCAAAATTCTGAAACCCGTCCTTGCAGAAACCGATATCGAGCGGCTGATCGCCTTCGCGGGCCTGTTCCTTCCAGCAATCGAGCCGGGCCATTGCCTGCCCGGTCGCTTTCGGCGCAACCCGGTCGGCACCGGCAGCCATCATCCGGTTGAGTGCCTGATAGGCGTCGGCAATTTCCGCCGGCGTCGGCTGGTCGGACGTCTGATCCAGTGCCGTTTCAGTTGTCATCCGGCCGTCTGCTGCGGCCAGCGCCTTTTCGGAAAACGCGATGGCCGAAGCCTTGTCCCACATCACCTTGTCTTCGAAATAAGCCAGCCGCCTGTATTCGCGCGCCGCCTCTGATCTGGCATCGCTGCCCCTGATATCGAGTTTTTGCGCCGCCTCGATGTTCGGGTTGGTGCAGGCACCGAGCACCAGCACACCTGATATCAATGCAATGTTAAGAGTCTTCATCTGTCTGGTCATATCCGTCTCCTTTGGGAACTCCATTGGCGACAGGGATACTCAGGCACTCAGGCAAATCGATGGCTGATTAAGGCGAACCGGTGATGATTTTTGGGCGTTTACGGGGCTGGATTATTCAGCGGCAACCCGTCTCGGGGATGGCCAGACCAGCGAGCCAGCCGCAATAGGCTTGCCGACTTTAATTTGCTCTGCTTCGGGCATGACGTCCATATTCGGCCACAGGCCGTCTTCGAGACAAGCGGCGTAGCCGCTCGGCAGTTTCTTTGCCCGCATCGATGCCGCAGCACCCGCGTGATCGTAGTCAAGAGGCTTAAGCTCAATCCGAATACCGGCCGCGTCCTCGTGCAACAGCGAATACCAGACCCTTGGCGTTGCGTCATTGGCCGGCATCCCGATGACGCCTGCGTTGTGCCACAACCGGTCATCGAAAATCTGCGAGAACGGCACGCCTGAGTGCCCGCCGATGATCGCATCGACACCCAGTTGATCAAAACCCTGACGTTTCAGGGCATCGTCACTGCCGGCAAACACGAACGTATTGATTGAATCCGCACTGCCATGCACCACGGCAAATCGCCGACCGGCAAAGCTGAAGCGGACCTGCCGCGGCAAGGCCCGCATCCAGGCGCGCTGTGACGGGTTCAGACAAGAGTTCGCATAGGCATACCATTGCCGGGACATGACATCGCAGGCGGTGCCTTCCTCGAATCCGCAGCCGCAGTCATCGGCCTCGGCGCCGAAGCTTTCCTCGCAGTTGCCCATCACCGTGGTGATGCCCCAGTTGATGATCGCGTCGGTGGTTTCCGCCGGCTCGCCGGCATAAGCGACGACATCGCCGGTGCAGATAATATTCTCGGGCTCAATGCCCAGCGCCTTCGCTTCGCGGATCAGCGATTCGGTAGCAAACAGATTGGAATAGGGCCCGCCGAAAATCAGCATCGGACCCCTGACCACACCGAGATCAAGAAAATCGTTCATCGGGCGGCTCAATTCGGGCTGCACGACGCACCACCCAGCACGCAGAACTTGGCGCAGTGCGGATGGTTCAGATTGACGGCCTTGCTGGATTGCGCCAGCTCGTGACCCAGCTCGAACGCCGTGTCATAAGGCAAAAGCGTACACGGCACGACCACCGGCTTGTCGGCACCCTTGCGCTTGATCACCATGCGCGAGGTCGCACACATCATGGATTCCGGCTGAACGCCCAGAATATCCCAGCAATGAACCGTGATTTCCGGCACATCGGCATTGGTATCCATTTCCGGAAACAGCACCAGCTGGCCGGGATCATCGGCATCGACCGGAATGTTTTCTTCGGCAAAAAGCGCCCGGTAACCGGCACGGCCAAGAGTTTCCGGCTCATCCCAGCAGGTGCGTCCGGCAACCGCCATGGAGAAGTCGTTCTCGGCCAGCCAGCGCAAGCCTTCGATCATCGGCGGCCAGCTATCCTTGCCGCGGACATCTTCATGTTTGGTGCGGGTGAAATGATCGACCGAGACGCGGATCGACAGGGCCTTGCCGAAGCGCTGCTTGAGGTCCAGCAGGCGGGCCCGCTTCTGATGCATCGGCTTCATGGCATTGCTGAGCACCAGAACCCGGTAGCCGCGGGCAAGCGCTTCGCCCAGCATATCAATGATATCCGGGTTCATGAACGGCTCGCCGCCGGTGAAGGCTATTTCCTCGACCTGCATGTGCCCGGCGTCGATCTCATCGAGATACGTGCGCATTTCCGCCAGTGTGATGTAGGCAAGAGCATCGTTTTTCGGGCTTGAGTCCATATAGCAGTTCACGCAGGTGATATTGCAGAGCGAGCCGGTATTGAACCACATCGTCGTCAGATGCGTCAGCGCAACAACGGCGCGCTGCTGGCCATCGGCGGTGACAAACGGGTCCTGAAACTTCCTCGGATCAAGGGCGTGGCTGGAATCCGGCATATGGGTGAGCTTCCCTATCCTGTTTGGCCTGTCCTGTATGGCTTCAGGATGACTTAGCCGATGTCCGCTCTCAACTCAAATAAACCTCTCGTGATCAGGACTTGAAAGCAGTCATTGAAGACGCCTTGTTTAAATCCATAATGACGCAAAGAAAGAACCAGAGGAAATGACCATGAATTTTGATGTGCGGCCTTTATCAACACATCTCGGCGCCGAAGTGCGCGGACTTGATCTGAACGACGGCCTTGGCGACAACGTGTTGGCCACGCTCAAGCAAACCTGGCTGGACCACGGTGGCCTGATGGTGATCCGCGATCAGCAGAACCTGACCACGGAAGCCCACATCGCCTTCGCGGCAAAGATGGGACCGCTGTTCGGTGCCCCGGACCAGTCGCCCCTGCAAGATACCGTGAGCCGCTATATCCATCCCGATTTTCCGGAAATCTACCGGGTTTCCAACAAGCTCGACGCCAAGGGCGAGCCACTCGGCCGCAAGGGTGCCGGCACCTATTGGCATTCCGACGTCAGCTTTCGTGAACGCCCGGCCGGTGCCTCGATCCTGCACGGCGTTGAAATTCCGAAGATCGGCGGTGATACCCTGTTCGCCAACATGACCAAGGCTTTCAAGGAACTGTCGGAAGGCATGA
>JANRAT010000183.1 GCA_030727885.1 Rhodospirillales bacterium
CATGCTGGGTTCGGATGCACCGGAAATCATTCAGGGCATCGGCATTGCCGTCAAAGCCGGTGCCACCAAGGCCGATTTCGATGCGACCATCGGGATTCACCCAACGGCTGCAGAAGAGTTCGTTACCATGCGCGTGCCGCTCAGGGAAGAAGAGGACGCCTGAAGGCCATAACACGGCAAATTGCCAGCAGACCGGCACGGGCGGAAATATCTGGAAATACCGGGCTGATCGGCCTATATCGTGGGGCTCTTTTATGGGCAGAGACGTTTGAGGATTATCATGGCGAACAAATGGACACCGAAAAGCTGGAGAGAAAAACCCATTCAGCAGGTGCCGGACTATCCGGACGCAAACAAGCTGGCCGAGGTCGAAGCCGCACTGGCGCGCGTACCGCCGCTGGTTTTTGCCGGCGAAGCACGCAGCCTTAAAAAGGCGCTGGGCACTGTTGCCGACGGCAAGGCGTTTGCCCTGATGGGCGGCGATTGTGCCGAAAGCTTTGCCGAGTTCCATCCCGACAACATCCGCGACACCTTCCGCGTGATCCTGCAGATGGCTTTCGTGCTGACCTTCGGCGCGGCCATGCCGGTGATCAAGGTCGGTCGTCTTGCCGGTCAGTTCGCTAAGCCGCGTTCGGCGCCGACCGAAACCCAGGGTGACGTGACCCTCGACAGCTACCGGGGCGACATGGTCAATGGCATGCCGTTCACCAAGGAAGAGCGCACGCCTGATCCGGACCGCCTGATGCGGGTTTACAACCAGTCGGCATCGACACTCAATCTGCTGCGCGCTTTCGCCCAGGGTGGTTATGCCGATCTCAACAAGGTGCATCAGTGGACGCTCGGCTTCATTGCCGACAGCCCTGAAGCCGAACGCTACAAGGATCTGGCCGACCGCCTTGATGAAACCCTTGGCTTCATGGCGGCTTGCGGCCTGACGTCTGAAAATACTCCGCAGCTGCGCGAGACGGATTTCTACACCGCACACGAAGCCTTGCTGTTGAATTACGAGCAGGCGATGACCCGCGTCGATTCAACGACCGGCGACTGGTACGACACCTCCGCACATCTGCTGTGGATCGGTGACCGGACCCGGCAGATTGATCATGCCCACGTTGAATTCATGCGCGGCATCGGCAATCCGATCGGCATGAAGTGCGGCCCAAGCACAGACCCGGACGAGCTGATCCGCCTTATCGACATCCTGAACCCCGATAACGTGCCCGGCCGGTTGACGCTGATTTCGCGCATGAGCTCGGACAAGGTACTTGAGTTGCTGCCGCCACTGGTCCGCCGGGTGCGCGACGAAGGCCGCAGCGTGGTCTGGGTCTGCGATCCGATGCACGGCAACACGATCAAAGCTACGAGCGGTTACAAGACACGGCCGTTCGACCGTATTCTTGGCGAAGTCCGTGGCTTCTTTGACGTGCATCAGGCTGAAGGAACCCATGCCGGTGGCGTGCATTTCGAAATGACCGGCCAGAACGTGACCGAGTGCACCGGCGGTGCCGTAGCCATTACCGATGCCGATCTTTCCGACCGTTATCACACGCATTGTGATCCGCGTCTGAATGCCCAGCAGTCACTTGAGCTTGCATTCCTGCTGGCAGAGGAGCTGAAATCGGTTCGTACAGGCATACAGGCGGCACGCGCCGTTTCGTAACCAACAGGCATTGAGGGCAGACATGGCCTCCGATCAGGACAGCGCGGCAGACAAGAAGCAGGCCGCTCCACGCGTCGTGCATGCGACGTCCGCACCTGCAGCTGCGGACGTGCCGCGCTGGACCGATCACTACTTCACCCGTACCAAGGAAATTGTCGGCCGCTTCGGCGACAAGACGGTAACCTATGCGGTATTCATGCGCCGACCGGTGATTTTCGCGCCAAAGCTGATGCTCGACTGGCTGTTGCGCATTGCCGACGACCGTGGCGTCAAATTCCAGATTACCCTGAATTACGATGAAGGTCAGTGGGTCGGTGCCGGTGAGCCGCTGATGTATATCAAAGGTTCGATGTTCCATCTGGTCGATCTGGAAACGCTGTATCTGCAAAAGCTCGGTGCCGCCTGCGTTGCCGCCAATAACGCCTTCACGATGTGTGTCGAATTGCCGGATGTTTCCTTTCTGGCCATGGATGCCCGCCATTCGACCGGCATCGAGATGGCCGAAACCATGGCTTACGCAGCCTCGGTCGGATCAAAAGCAGCGCGCGAACAGGTCGGCGCCAAAGGCTTTGTCGGCAACGCCACCGAAGCAACCGCGCATTATTTCGGCGAGACATACGGCAAGGGCACCATGCCGCATGCCCTGATCGGTTATGCCGGATCAACGCTGAAGGCTGCGGAAATGTTCGTCGATACCTTCCCCGATCAGCCGTTGACCACGCTGGTTGACTATTTCGGCCAGGAAATCACCGATTCCCTGACCGTCTGCCGCCGTTTTCCGGCGATGGCGACGGAAGGACGGATCGCTATTCGTCTGGATACCCACGGCGGCCGCTTCGTCGAAGGCCTTGATCCACAGGAATCCTACAGCGTGCTTGAGCGCAATTCGCCGCAGGCGATACGGCGCTATCGCAATGATGCCGAACTGCGCTACCTGACCGGGACCGGCGTCTCGGCAGCGGCGATCTTCCATCTCAGAGAGCATCTCGACAAGGAAGGCTTCGATGCCGTCAAGATCGTCGTCTCGAGCGGCTTCGATGTGGAAAAATGCAAGGTCATGGCTGATGCGCACGCACCGATCGACATGATCGGCACCGGATCATTCCTGCCCAGCAAATGGACTGAGACCTATGCCACCGCCGATATCGTCGATTACGACGGTGTCCCGTCGGTGAAGGTCGGCCGCGAGTTCCTGATCCGCAAGTAAGCGCGCCAGGCTTAAACGTCAGCCGGTATCGCAAAAACAAGCACCACACCGGCAATCAGCACGCCGAGCACAAACAGTATGACACGACCATATTGCCCGAGTTGCCAGGCCGAGTATGCCGCCTGCGCCGATTGCAGGGCGTAATAGACCACAAACGCTTTCGAGGCATAGGCGATAATCTCGTAGATGTTGGTGGTCCAGGTGATGGCAACGGCAACCAAAGCCGTGATCAGATTGCCGTAATTGACGGATATCCGCCGACCGCTGGCTTCCGACAGCAACCCGGCGGCACCGTTCATATCAGCGACCGCCGCCGAGCTTTGCGATGCGAGGGCGGCAATGATGATCAGTGGTGCAATGGCCGTTCCAACCGGCAACAGCATGTCGATGATCGCCGTCTCACCTCCATCACCGGAAAGCCGGTCCGTGAAATAGCTGGTGATCAGCACGATAAATATCAGATAGACGGCACTCGACAGCGCTTGCGCCCAGCGCATGGTCTTGACCCGGGTAGCGGCGTCATACTTGCCCGACAGATAACGCGACGTCTCGAAGCCCTGCACCAGGATCACCAACCCCAAAAGAATGCCGATCTCGCGCCTGCCGTGCGCATGTTCGGTCACGTCCCAATGAAACGATCCGTCGTTCAGGGCAAAGACACTGGCCAGCGCAAGGGCGGCGAAAAGCCCTGCAATCATGGAAAGCTTCAGGCCGACGGCGACAACCTCGAAGCGTTCCAGTCCACTCAGACCGCGCAGGGTGCCGACCACGGCGATGATGGATATGGCGACCGTCGCGACAATCTGAATCCACACCGGATCGATCACATCAACGAACCGCAAACCGAAAGCAGCAAACAGGTTGAGGTAATAGGCAACGGACACGAAATAAGCGAGCGACAGGGCAATCTCCGAAGCCCGCTCGAGCACGAAAACAATCGCTGGCGGTTGTTTGGCCAAAACTGGCTCGACATGCACAATGTTGTGCCGGATGGCCATGCCGAACAGATAGGCAATGGCGCAAAGACCGGTCATCGCCAACCACGCCATGGTTCCCACGGCATGTGCAAGAATTGGCCCCGCGACCAGAAAACCGGACCCGATAATTGACGCCAGAGGCGTGACGGTTGCCTGCCACAGGGGGTGGTTACGCGTTTTAGGGTGAAAGAAAAATACCAGAAACGCAGACGCGGTGAGGATCAGGGCTATATTTGTCGCCGTCATGTCGATCCTGCTGTTAACGCATGAAAATGGCGACGTATGGAGCCGACGTCTCTCAGCCCAACAGTAACCGTTTGAGCGCCTTGTTGGCGTTGTCGACAACTTCGGCCCCGTGCCGATTGATCAGTCGTTCACGGCCCTTCTCCGATGACAGGACTTTCCGGAGATCGGACAACATGGCGTCAAGCATGCGCCGAAAGCCCTGTTCCTCCAGAATCCAGCGGCGCTCCCCTTCGGTTGCGCTGTCGCCCAAGGGTGCCAGATGCGAATTGACGAGATTGATAAACCAGACGGAGCGGCGGTCATAGTCACTGAACTGCCCGGCGATAATCACCTGAGCATCCAGTCGGACGGTCAGTGCATCACGTTCGGCATAGAAAGCATCCCAATTGAAATGCTCATCGCCGGCTTCGCTTTTTAGGCGGGCGACAATACTGCGGCATCTTTCATGATAATTGGTCACATTGTCCGGCCCCAGCAGCATGCCGATGGCCGTGAAATAACCAGGCAACATGCGTCGGGTTACACCCTTGCGGCTCGGTTTTTCAGAAAACAGGTGCGCATAAGGTTTGACCATCAGGCGGTAGAACGGGTCAACCCGGGACTTGTACCATTTTTGCTGTTCGCGGGCTTCGGCGTAGTTGTCCAGCGTCGCCTCGATCTGCGCCTACATTTCGCGGGCTTTTTGGGCAAAACTGTCCTGCATCGCATCCAGATCCTGAACCGACAGCATGCCGCCGTTGGCATTGGCAGCCTGTTTAAGCTGGCTGACGAACGAGCCGACCGTCGACTGGGCTAATGCTTTGCTCTGTTCCTTTGCCGAAGCCGGATTTTTGACGACCGGCGCGGTCTTTACCGGTGCAGCAGCCGGTTTTGCCATAACGGGTGCCGGCTTTACGGCCACCGGTGCCGGTGCGGGTGGCGTTGCTGCCTTGGGTGGTGCGGGCCTTGGTGCCGGCTCTGCAGGGGCCGGGGCTGATCTCGCGGTTTTCGGTGCCACGCCGTTTATATAACCGCCTTTTTGAACCAGCGGCTTGCCGTCCTTGCCGACAGAAATAATCTCAGCACGTTGCGGTGCAGGTTCAGCCCTGCCGCCGTACATGATCA
>JANRAT010000184.1:0-4389 GCA_030727885.1 Rhodospirillales bacterium
ATCGATCACGTGCGCCGCGCTGTTGACGCGGCCCAGGTGCTGCACTGCCCGGTCGTGCTGATCAGCGCGCCGGGTGCAGCGGCGAGCCTCGGCCCGGCAGTGTTTCGGGGCATGATTGAAACGGTCATCGGCGAAACGCCGGGGTTATCGGTTACCGTCGACGCCGTCATAGATTGCGGCAGTGATGCCGGGCACGCGCTCAAGGCGCTTGATGAAGGATGTCTTCATCTGCGTGTCGATGCCGACGAGGCCGTGCTGGTAAAATTGCGCGATATTGCCGGAGACTCGGGCTTGATCCTGTCCGGCGATCCCCTGCCGACACTGGATATGGCCGATCCGAAGAATAACGATGCAGCCCTGCATGCATGGCTCACCAAATCCGCCGCAAGACACTGAACTGGAAAACAAATGGCAGACAAATCCGCAGACGATGGTTGCAAGCTTTACATTCTGACCCCGCCTGCAATCGATCCGGTTCGTTTCGCCGACATGCTGTCACGCGCCTTAGCCGCGAAGCCGGAAATCGTCGGCGCTGTGCAGCTGCGCCTGAAGGATCTGCCGGACGAGGAATTCATCCGTGCAGCTGAGATTCTGGTGCCGATCTGTCACGGCTTTGACCTGCCGCTGATCATCAACGACCGCCCGGACATAGCTGCCGAAACCGGCGCCGACGGCGTGCACATCGGGCAAAGCGATGCCGATTACGATACCGCCCGCGCCCTGCTCGGCCCTGAGGCCATCATCGGCGTGACCTGCCATGCGAGCCGCGATCTGGCCATCGAAGCGGGTGAAAAAGGTGCCGATTACGTCGCTTTCGGTGCATTTTTCCCCTCCGCCAGCAAGGAAACCCAGCATGCTGCCGATATTGAAATCATCGAAGCATGGTCGATGATGACAACCCTGCCCTGCGTCGCCATCGGCGGGATTACCGCGGGAAACTGTGCCCCGCTGGTTGCCGCCGGGGCTGATTATCTGGCTGTGATCAGTGCTGTCTGGTCGCACCCGGACGGCCCGGAAGCCGGTGTCCGGGCATTTAGTGAGGCGCTGCAACGCCCCTGATCACGACATTCGGCGTGATTTTCGGTGACAGCCCCCATGCCAAGCTGATAGAACCCGCGCCGGGCTACACCCGCGTAACATTGATTTTCAGGACTTGATCAAAATGAAGATTGACGGAAACGCCATCCGTCCAGGGATGGTTATCGAACATCAGGGCCGCATCTGGTATGCGATCAAGATACAGCATACGCAACCCGGCAAGGGCGGCGCGTATCTGCAGGTTGAATTAAAAGACGTCCGTGACGGCACCAAACTGAACGAACGGTTCCGCTCGTCAGAAAAGGTAGAACGGGTTCGGCTCGAGCAGTCCGAATTCCAGTTCCTGTTTTCTGATGGCGACATGCATACCTTCATGAACGGCGAGACCTACGAACAGGTCACGCTTTCGACCGAGATCGTCGGTGAAAGCAATGTTCCGTTCCTGCAGGACGGCATGAACGTCATGATCGAAACATTCGACGAAGAGCCGCTCGGTGTCGAATTGCCGGCGTATGTAACGTTGCAGGTGGTTGAGGCAGACGCTGTGGTCAAGGGCCAGACAGCATCCTCTTCCTTCAAGCCTGCGCTCCTCGAAAACGGCGTAAAGGTTCTGGTGCCGCCATTCATTGAATCGGGCACCCGGATTGTCGTTGATACCCGTGACGCATCGTACGTCGAACGCGCCAAAGATTAGAACTGGTACCCACGCAGTATGTCCAATCGCCTCTCTCCGCTATTGACCGTCATGGTTGGCGCCGCTGAAAAAGCGGGGCGTGCGTTGCGTCGCGATTTTGGCGAAGTCGAAAATCTCCAGGTTCTCAAGAAGGGTCCTGCCGATTTCGTCACCAAAGCCGATACCAAAGCCGAAAAAATTATCGTCGAGGAACTGCAGAAGGTTCGTCCTGCCTATGGCTTCATCCTCGAAGAAGGCGGCGTGCTTGAAGGATCCGATATTTCCAACAAATGGATTATCGATCCGCTCGACGGCACCACCAATTTCCTGCACGGGATTCCGCATTTTGCGGTTTCCATCGCTCTCGAGCGTGACAAGCGCATCGAGGCTGCCGTTGTTTACAACCCGATCACCGATGATCTGTACTATGCCGAGCGTGGCAATGGTGCCTTTCTCAGGGATTCGCGATTGCGGGTATCCGGGCGCAGTCACATCGACGAATCGCTTTTCGCAACCGGCATTCCTTTCCTCGGTCGCCCGGGTCACGACACCCTGATCGCCGAACTGACCGGTGTCATGGCCGTTTCATCGGGCATTCGCCGTCTCGGTGCCGCAGCCCTTGATCTCGCCTTTGTTGCCGCCGGTCGCTACGACGGTTACTGGGAACGCAACATTTCGAGCTGGGATATGGCGGCCGGGATTCTTCTGGTTCGCGAAGCCGGTGGCATCGTGACGGACTTTGATGGCCGCGACAAAATGCTGGAAACCGGCGGAATCATCGCGACAAACGCTTCACTTGACCGGGAATTCCGGCAATTATTAAAGAAGTCGGCGAAAAACGCGTAAAGCGGTTGAGGCCGGCCCATCTGTTCGGTATTTTCTTTTCTAGGAATTCAACGTGCACAGGCGCGTGGCTCTTAGAGGGCATTGGAGGCTTCATGTATCGCCGACAAACGATAAAACATTCGCGCAACCGGACCGCTCTTTGTCTTGGAAGCGCTGCTTTGGCAATGTCGCTGATCTCAGGCACCGTCGCCGAAGCGCAGACATCGTCCTATCAATCAGCAACCGACAACGTCCAGATCAACTGGAATGCCTTGAATGGCGGAACCTCGGCAGCACCAACGCAGGGCAGCGCCGTTCCTTATGGCTTGATGCCACCGCCGGCTTCACAAGATGGTCTGCTGATGCCGGGTCTGATCCCACCGCATTCGATGCTTCATGTCGCACCGCCGAGTAGCAACGAAGCCGTGCAGTTGCGGAACCCTGCTGACAAACCGAAAGTTGTTGCCCAGCCAAGAACACCGTCACCGGCTCCCGCTATGGCGCAAACCGCGAAGCCGAAGCCTGCTGCGCCGGCCATGGCTGCACCAAAGCAGCTGGCCGAGAAGAAAGCACCGGCTCCGGCTCCAACCAGTTCTGTCAGCGCGGCACCGCCGCCTCCGGCGATGGTCGCATCGGCACCGCCGCCACCGCCGATGCCGACAGGCGCGGCACCGGCTGCACCGGTAATGCCGTCTGCTGAAAAACAGAAAGCCGCAAGTGCCGCACCAGCAGCACCTGAACAGGCATCCAAATCACCGGAAAATCCTGCTGACGGCGTGGTAAAGGTCATTTTCAACAATGACGACACCAAATTGTCGGCGGATGGACAGACTGCGCTAGAATCGGTTCTTGAGAAGCTCGCCGCCTCTGAAAAACTGCGCGTCCAGCTGATGGCGTATGCCGCCGGCAGCGATCTGACGTCCAGCAAGGCACGGCGGATTTCCCTGTCACGGGCATTGTCTGTTCGCTCGTATCTGATCGAAAAAGGTGTCCGCTCTACGCGCATTGATGTTCGGGCACTCGGCGACAAAGGTGAAGGCGAACCCAAAAATCGCGTCGATGTAAATATGATTGAGCGTTGAGGAATCGTCTCACGCTCACCTCGCTCCGGTTTCGGAGCACTTTTTCGGCCCGAGGATAAATCTGCATGACCCGTCCCGCCGTTTTTCTTATTCGTATGGTCGTGTTTCTTGCCATTGTTGCGGCGGCCTGTTTTTTCGTTTTTGACGCGCTGCGGAACGCATTTCTTGCCAATGCCACGCTGAATGGCCTGATCCTCGGCGTTCTCATTCTCGGTATATTTTACAACTTCCGGCAGGTTGCCCTGCTCTATCCGGAAGTATCCTGGATGGACCGTTTCCGTGACACGCTTGCCGAAACCGAAGCCGGTATGCATATCAGATTACCGGAAAGCGTCGACAATCCGAAGCTGCTGGCACCGATGGCGACCATGCTGTCTGACCGCAGAGGCAGCCGCTTCAGCCTTTCGGCACTTTCCATGCGCTCCATTCTCGACGGCATCGCCGCACGCCTTGATGAAGGCCGCGAACTGTCGCGCTACAACATCGGCCTGCTGATCTTCCTGGGTCTGCTCGGCACCTTCTGGGGCCTTTTGCAGACCGTCAGCTCGATCGGCAATGTTATCGGCAGCCTCAGCGTCAGCGGCGGCGAAGCGGCTGCCCTTTTCGAGCATCTGAAAACCGGCCTGGAAGCCCCGATCAACGGCATGGGCACGGCATTTTCATCATCCCTGTTCGGGCTTGCCGGATCGCTGGTCCTGGGATTTCTTGATCTGCAGGCGGGACAGGCACAGAACCGCTTTTTCAACGAGCTTGAAGAGTGGCTTTCCAGCG
>JANRAT010000184.1:4399-5193 GCA_030727885.1 Rhodospirillales bacterium
GCTTACGTTCAGGCGCTTCTCGAGCAAACCGCGGAAAGCCTTGAAAATCTGCAGGTGATTATTTCCCGCAGCGAAGAAGGCAAACACGCCGTCAATCACTCGCTCAGCGAACTCGCCAACAAGGTTGAAACCCTGACCGATCACATGCGGACCGAACAGGCCGTCATGCGCAATCTTGCCGAGACCCAGGTCGAAATGAAACCGATCCTGCAAAAGCTCGCCAACAGCACAGGATCGGGCGGCAGTGACGAATCAATGAACGCGCACCTGCGCAGCCTTGATAAGAACATGCAGCGACTGATCGACGAAAATATCCTGTCACGCAATGAAATCACCGACGCGCTGCGCCGTGAAATCCGTCTCCTTGCCAGAACTATCGCCGCGACCGGCGACGGTAATTAAGGGCGCCGGTAATGGCCTCATACAGCCGTCGCGAAAACCACTCCAGCGTTATCTGGCCGGGCTTTGTCGATGCCCTGGCGACGCTGTTGATGGTGATCATCTTTCTTTTGCTGATCTTTGTGCTGGCGCAGTTCTTTCTTGGTCAGGCGCTGTCCGGTCGCGACAAGGCGCTGAGGGCGCTTGAAAGCGATCTTGGCGAACTTTCCAAAGTACTGGCGCTGACCAAGAGCGAGAACGAGCAACTCAAGCTTGGCGTCAACAGCCTGCGCGACCAGCTGTCCGCATCGCTTGTTTCCAGGGCCGATCTCGAACAGCAGCTGGCCGGCTTGCGCGCCGATTACGCCTCGGCGCAAACGGAACTGACATCTCTCAAGGCACGCTCCGTCGCCGAC
>JANRAT010000185.1 GCA_030727885.1 Rhodospirillales bacterium
CTTCTATAGCAACTCACTAGCGCGACGAGTGGGTACAGGCTTGAATACGACGAGGCATACGTTCTAGCGTCTCATCCTTTCATGGGATGCGAGCGCCAATGCCTTATTAGCCCAACACTTTCAATCATTCAGGCTCTCATATTTAGCCGCAAAAAAAGCAGCAATTTATATGTCCTAGGTATGTCCTAAATTATTTTAACAAGAAAAATGGCCTGGCAAATAAACTCTAAGCTATTGAAAAGAATGGTGGGCGCGACAGGGATTGAACCTGTGACCCCTGCCGTGTGAAGGCAGTGCTCTCCCGCTGAGCTACGCGCCCGCCGGGTGCCGTTTGCGAGAGTTTCTGCGGCACCATCCCGATGCTTGATGATCGGGAGGCGTGATATAATGCCCTGCCTGCAAGCCTGTCAATGCCCGGGGCCCCAAGTCGTTCAGGGCCTGAAACCTCCGGAAACAATGTTTGACTTGGCGGCCAAGGGGCAATGTGGCAAACGACAGGGTATGATTTTTCTGTTCAAGGGTAGTATATCCGCAATATGAGCCGTCGACGCACAACAGCCATCGTTCTCGCCGCCGGTCACGGCACGCGGATGAAATCAACGAAACCGAAAGTTCTGCACCCGCTGGCGGGACAGCCGATGATCTGGCATATCCTGCAAACCCTGGCGGTCGCTGGTATTGATGAGGTATGCGTCGTCGTTGGCCCGGATATGACGGACGTTTCCAAATCTGTATTGCCACACCCAAGTGTCACGCAGGTGGACCGCCTGGGCACCGCACATGCCGCGCTGTGTGCCAAAGATGCTTTCAAGGGTGCCGTTGATGATGTTCTGATCCTTAACGGCGACAATCCGCTGATCCGCCCGGATGCCATCATGGCCTTGCTGGCGCGGCGGCAATTGCCCGAAAACCCGGCCGTCGTAGTGCTTGGTTTTCGCACATCCGGTCCCAATGCCTATGGTCGCATGATCACCGGCACCGATGATACACTGACGCAGATTGTCGAAACCAAGGACGCAACACCCGATCAGCTGACGATTGATCTATGCAGCTCCGGCATGATGGCGCTCGATGGGGCCTGCGCCTTCGAGATGCTGGCGCAGATCGGTAACGACAATGCGGCAAGGGAATATTATCTGCCGGACGTCGTCACGGTCGCCCGCGCCATGGGTCGGACCTGCGCCTATGCCGAAGATCGTGCGGACGATCTGCTGGGCATCAATTCGAGGGCTGAACTGGCCGCAGCAGAATCCCGCATCCAGCACCGGCTGCGTCAGGCCGCCATGGCCGACGGGGCATCGCTGATCGCACCGGAAACGGTGTTTTTCAGTTCTGATACGGTCATTGGCCACGATGTCGTCATCGAGCCCAATGTCTTCTTTGGCCCCGGCGTGGTGATCGCAGACAATGTGACCATTCGGGCGTTCAGCCATCTCGAAGGCGCTAAAATCGCCGCCGGCGCAACAGTCGGTCCGTTTGCCCGCCTGCGCCCGGGGGCCGATCTTGCAGAAAACGTTCACATCGGCAACTTCGTAGAAGTCAAGAACGCCACTCTTGGCGAAGGGGCCAAAGCCAACCATCTATCCTATATCGGTGATTCCGATGTCGGCGCCGGGGCCAATATCGGGGCCGGCACCATCACATGCAATTACGATGGTGTCTTCAAGTGGCGCACAACCATCGGGGCCGGGGCCTTTATTGGCTCCAACACCGCGCTGGTCGCCCCTGTCACCATCGGCGACGGTGCCGTCACCGGCGCCGGCAGCACCATCAGCAAGGACGTCAGCAAGGATGCACTGGCGGTGACCCGGGCACCGCAACGGGAAATCAAGGACTGGGGCCGCCAGACGCGAGAACGCAAACAGGCGCTCAAGGACAAAGGGGAGAAAGGCTGATGTGTGGCATTATCGGCATCGTCGGCCATAACCCGGCTACGCCGCGCCTGCTTGAGGCGTTGAAGCGACTTGAATACCGCGGCTATGACTCGGCAGGGATAGCAACGCTGGTCAATGGCGGCATTGAGAGGCGCCGCGCCCAGGGCAAACTCGTCAATCTCGAAGCTCGCCTCAAGGAGCTGCCACTTCCCGGCAGCACGGGTATCGGCCATACCCGTTGGGCAACGCACGGCGTGCCGAACGAACAGAACGCACACCCGCACGCGACCGATCGCGTTGCCGTGGTGCACAACGGCATTATCGAGAACTTTCAGGAATTGCGCGAAGAAGTCGGCAAGGCCGGCTGCAAGCTCGCCTCGGAAACTGATACCGAAGTCATCGCGCATCTTGTCACCCTGTATCTGCAGGACGGCCTGGCCCCGAAAGATGCTGTTTTCGAAACCCTGAAGCGACTGCAGGGTGCCTTTGCGCTCGGCTTCATCTTTGCCGGCGAACACGATCTGATGATTGCAGCAAGACAGGGCAGCCCGCTGGCCATTGGCTTCGGTGAAGATGAAATGTATCTGGGCTCCGATGCCATGGCACTGGCGCCGCTCACCAACAAGATTCTCTATCTTGAAGACGGCGACTGGGCAGTCATGGCGGCTAAAAGTGCCGATGTGTATAACACTGCCGGTGATAAAGTTGAACGGCCGATCCGCCTGACCGAGCTGTCCGGTGCCGCCATCGGCAAAGGCGGCTATCGGCATTTCATGCTGAAGGAAATTTACGAACAGCCCCAGGTCATTGGCGACACGCTGCAATCCCTGATCAACTCGAGCGAACGCCGTATCATCATGCCCGAAGGCAACATTGATCTGGCCAAGGCCGACCGGTTGACCCTGATTGCCTGCGGCACATCCTATTATGCCTGCATGACGGCAAAATACTGGTTCGAATCTGTGGCCCGGATCCCAGTCGAGGTCGACATCGCTTCGGAATACCGTTACCGCGATCCTGTGCCGCCGAAAAACGGCGTTGCGATCTTTATCTCCCAATCCGGCGAAACCATCGACACCCTGGCTGCACTCCGGCAGGCCAAGGCCGGTGGGCAGAAAATCCTGTCCATTGTTAATTCTCCGGAAAGTGCCATTGCGCGCGAATCCGATGCCGTCCTGCATACCCTTGCCGGTCCGGAAATCGGCGTTGCATCGACAAAGGCCTTTACCACGCAGCTGACGGTTCTGGCTTCTCTGGCGATTGCCACCGCCGAAGCCCGCGGCGCCATCAATGCCGCCGAAGTCGCCGATCTGGTTGGCGCCTTGACCGAAGTCCCAGCCCGGGCCGCCGAGGTTCTCAACCACGATGACGCGATTCGCATTCTCGCCGCACGCGTCGCCGAAGCCCGAGATGTTCTGTATCTGGGTCGTGGCACCAGCTATCCGATAGCCCTGGAAGGGGCCCTCAAGCTGAAAGAGATTTCATATATTCATGCCGAAGGCTATGCCGCCGGCGAAATGAAGCACGGCCCCATTGCCCTGATCGACGAACAGGTGCCGATCATCTGCATTGCCCCCAGTGACAAACTGTTCGAGAAAACCGTTTCAAACATACAGGAAGTCAAAGCCCGTGGCGGCAAGGTTATCGTCTTCACTGATACCAAAGGGGCCGAGCGCCTGCGCGAAGGCGCCGAGGCGGTCATTGCACTGCCATCGGTGAATGCCTTTGTTTCGCCAATTTTGTATGCGATCCCTGTGCAGTTGCTGGCGTATCATGTTGCCGTCATCAAGGGGACGGATGTCGACCAGCCTCGCAATCTCGCGAAGAGTGTCACCGTGGAGTAAATTTCGTTTTATGTCAGACGATAGGCGTCGGTGGGCGTTACAGATAAAAATCAGTCTCACTTCTCGTGCTTTGAATGTTCCGATACTTGCTCCTAATCTTCGAGAACGATTGGAGCTTATTTCCGAATTAAGTCTGCGAGGATTAAGCGATCGCCAGATTTCGGATTATCTCAACGCAAGAAACATAATCTCGCCTCGTGGTGTGCCGGTTGATATAACGCTGAGATGCTCGGATAAAGACGGGATTTCAAACGGGTTTTCTAATCACTCGCTTCTATGGACTACCTCGATGATGTCGAGATGCCTCAACGGGGGTCTGGTGTTACAGACCTACCTTTCATAGTCGTAATGGTGGAAAACAAGTAGAGACCTCTGAGCAATCAGGGGGCGAACAAAATCTCAAGCGACCCAATGTCGGAGTGTTGGCGAGGGTCGTGTCCGTCAGTTACCGAAAGGTACAAAGCAGACCAGTAACAGGAGCATAGGATACCGCCTGATCAATCAGAGATATAGGGACGGTGGATTAAAACATTGACATAACACACGTAAGCCGTAATTATTTCAGATTAAGTTGGCGAGGGTTGCGGTCACTCACAGAACCCCAATATTGGTTTAGTGTAAAAAGTATGATGAACAGTAAATGGCTTCGCTTCATCCCATAGATCAGCGCGTAGCGTAACCGGATAGCCTCACATCTACTTCATTTTCAAAGCGGTGTTTAATGGAACTAACTGTCGAACAAGCACTGCGGCAAGGTGTTGCAGCACATGAAGAGGGCAACCTTCAAGAAGCAGAACGCATTTATCGGGCTATCTTGCAATCTCAGCCTTTACATCCAGACGCAAACTATAACCTGGGCGTATTAGCAGTCTCTGTTAATAAAACTGTTGCGGCATTGCCGTTATTTAAAACTGCTCTCGAAGCCAACCCAAAGATAGAACAGTAAGCGTTAATATGGCACGCCCGTCGCAGCAAAAACTTAACAGCCTCTATAAGCACTATCAAAACGGACGGTATGACGACGCAGAGAAGTTAGCAATATCCATTTCTCAACAATTTCCACGTCATAATTTTAGCTGGAAAGTGCTTGGAATGGTGTTTAAAAAAACAGGCAGGATCTCTGAGTCATTAGTTGCCAGCCAAAAAGCAGTGGAGATTAATTCTAAAGATGCCGAAGCCCGTAACAACTTGGGCATTACACTCAAAGAACTGGGCAGATTTGAAGAAGCTGAAGCAAACTACAAGCAAGCGATAGCATTGAAATTTGACTACGCCGAAGCCCATCGTAACTTGGGGAACACGCTCAAAGAACTTGGCAGAATTGAAGAGGCTATAGCAAGCTATAGGCAAGCGTTGGAACTTCAGCCTGAACATGCCGCAACTAAACATTTACTTGCGGCATTAACTGGAGAAACGACTAAATCACCACCCA
>JANRAT010000186.1 GCA_030727885.1 Rhodospirillales bacterium
TCCGATTGATTTTGATTGTTCAGGATGCGCTTTGCAGCAGCTGCGCTTGAAGGCCTTTGAGTTCAGCCATGATTTCATGCAGTTCAGCCCGCAGTTCGGGGTCGCTCGATGCGTTTGTGGTCAGCGACTGATGATCAGATGGTGTTACGGCATCCGATGGCATCAGCATGCCTTCTGCGGATGACGCCAGTGCTTCGGTGTCGGCGACAAAATTGCGGACACTGCCGCTTTGACGCAGAAGCTTCTGCACTCCTTTGATGGTGTATCCGTCAACGTACAGAAGTGTGCGGATACGGCGCAGCAACAGCATATCGTCGGGGCGATAATAGCGCCGTCCGCCGCCACGCTTCATTGGCTTGACCTGTGGAAACTTGGTTTCCCAGAAGCGCAATACATGCTGTGGCAGATCAAGATCATCAGCAACCTCGCTGATGGTGCGGAAAGCCGTTTCCGACTTTTCGGTCTTATCAGCGTCGCGGTCGTTGAATGAACCGTCTGTCATCTGAAAATCACTTAGTTTGTCGTATCTTCGCTGGGTTTGCGAACTTCGTTGATGCGGCTTTTGAGAACTTGTGATGGACGAAACACCAGAACCTTGCGTGGCAGGATCGGCACTTCTTCACCAGTCTTCGGATTGCGGCCAATGCGTTGGCCTTTTTCACGGACGGAAAAACTGCCGAACGACGACACTTTTACTGTCTCACCTTTGATCAGGGCATCAGCCATATATTCCAGGACGCTTTCCAAAAGGTCAGCGGATTCATTTCGGGATAACCCGATTTCCTGATAGACGGCTTCGCCGAGATCAGCGCGCGTTACGGTCTTGCCGGTCATTGCGACGCAGCCTCCCCCTGTTGTCATTAACGAAGCCTATCCTTGACCGGGAAATCCGTCAATATCAAAGGGATGGACGATTTTGATGGTTTGTTATCAGAGTCAGTGAGACACACAAGAAGTTGCGTGAATTGAAAATCTATTTTCGCCAAGCAAGATTTCTGCTGCTGGCGGGCTACCAGCGCACCAGACCGGCGCCCCATGTCAGTCCGCCGCCCATGGCTTCAAGCAACAGAAGATCGCCGCGTTTGATGCGGCCATCCTTGACGGCGGTATCAAGTGCCAGCGGAATCGAAGCGGCTGATGTGTTGGCATGCTTGTCGACGGTCAGTACAACTTTGTCCTGGCTCATGCCGAGTTTCTTTGCCGTTGAATCGATGATCCGTTTGTTGGCCTGATGCGGGACCAGCCAGTCGATATCGGAACGATCCAGATTGTTGGCAATGAGGGCTTCATCAACAATCGAGGCGAGATTGGTGACGGCGTGGCGAAACACCTCACGGCCATTCATGCGCAAGTGACCGACGGTCTGCGTTGATGAAGGTCCGCCATCGACATAAAGGATATCGTAGTTGGAGCCATCCGAATGGATATGCGTCGACAGAATGCCTCGCCCGGAATTATGGCCTTTGCCGTTGCTGCCGGTTTCCTGCTCGGCGCCGCGGATGACCACGGCACCTGCACCGTCACCAAACAACACGCAGGTTGAACGATCCGTCCAGTCGAGAATACGCGAAAATGTCTCCGCGCCAATCAGCAGGACTGTTTTCGCCTGACCGCAGCGGATGAAGTTATCAGCCGTCGCAAGGCCGTACACAAAACCCGAACAAACCGCCTGTATGTCAAAGGCGGCACCATTGGTCATACCGAGTTTGTGCTGCACTTTGGTGGCTGTTGAGGGAAACGTATTGTCGGGCGTCGTTGTTGCACAGATCACAAGGTCAATCTCGCTGGCATCAATGCCGGCATGCTCTAGTGCCCGACGGCTGGCGGCCAGGGCCAGATCCGAGGTGAATTCCCCTTCGGCAGCGATATAACGTTGCTCGATACCGCTTCGTGAGCGAATCCATTCATCGTTGGTATCGACGGTTTTGGAGAGCTCGTCATTGGAAACGCAACGTTCCGGCAGATAGGATCCGCACCCGATTATTTCTGACCGTATTTTCATTTAACCAGCTGCAGCCTCTGAATTGTCGGTATCGCCCTCGCCTGCAGCAAGAATGGCTGCATCGCGGTCTTCAAGAAGCTGCGCACAGTCTTCCTTGATACCTTCGTTGAAATTATTGCGGACAAGATTAACGGCAACGCCAATGGCGTTGGCAAAGCCGAAACCATCAGTGCCACCATGACTTTTGACGCAGATGCCATTGAGGCCGACAAACATCGCCCCGTTATAGAGGCGTGGATCGAACTTTGCCTTGAACTTGAGGAGCGCCGGTCTGGCGATCAGGGCGCCGATCTTGCCGAAAATTGAAGATGTCAGGGCGCTGCGCAGGAAAAAGCCGAACATGCTGGCCATGCCCTCGGCCGTTTTCAGCGCAATGTTACCGGTGAAGCCGTCGGTTACGATGACGTCGACAGTGCCTTTGGCAATATCGTCACCCTCGACGAAACCGTGAAAATGGATCGGCAGGTGAGTCTGTTGCAGCATTTCAGCAGCGTCACGGACTTCCTTGTTGCCCTTAAGGTTTTCAGCGCCGACGTTCAGAATGCCGACTGACGGATGCTCGCAGTTCAGGACGTTGCGGGCAAAGACTTCGCCCATCACGGCGAATTGCATCAGATTATTGGCGTCGCATTCGATATTGGCACCGAGATCGAGCATCACGGATTGCGAACGCATGGTCGGAAAAAAGGTGGCTATTGCCGGGCGATCGATGCCAGGCAGCGTCTTCAGCACGAACTTTGCTATCGCCATCAGCGCGCCGGTATTGCCGGCGGAAATAACGGCATCAGCTTCGCCGTCACCAACGGCGTTGATGGCCAGCCGCATGCTTGATTGCCGCCCACCCCGCAAGGCAACAGCAGGCTTATCACCGCTGCCGATGACATCGGGTGCATGACGCACAACAGAAGATGCAAGCGCAGCAGGATGGCTTTGCAGCATCTCGTTCAATCGCGTCTCATCGCCGAACAGCAAAAACCGTAACTCAGGGTTCTGCTTTGCTGCCGCCTCGACGCCATCGATAACCATATCGGGGGCGTTATCGCCCCCCATGGCATCAATTGATAAGGTCAAGCGTGTGGTCAATGCCTTGTCCCGACAGCGGATGTCTTGGTGTTGTAACCCCAAGTCCGCATCATACGAGCCTTAAGGCCCGCTTAAAAGGCAGTTAGGCCAGCTCTTCTACGGCAGCGACTTCGCGACCGTTGTATGAACCGCAAGACTGACACACGTGGTGCGGACGCGACAACTCGCCGCAGTTCGAACATTCGACGAGATTGGACGGTACAAGCGCATGATGCGCACGACGCATATTGCGCTTTGATTTCGAAACCTTCTTTTTAGGAACGGCCATATCTCAATTCCTCATTAGTTTACTCGTATCCAAACGAGCGCGCTTTATTAGAGGATTTGGCAGCATGCTGCAAGGCGTGAGAAGGAATTATCTGAGAATATGTATTATTTGTGCGCTTTTTTATTAATCTTTTGATTTTATTCGATCTTTTAATGCGGAAAGCGCGGAAAACGGGTGCACTTCAGCGCTATCCACTGCCAGTGCTGGTGCCAGATCGTCGAATGAGGCGCCCGGAGCGCGTGGATATGGGGGAATATTCAGCGCCAGTTCCTCAACAGCCTGATCGCCGACATCGATAATGCCCTCAATAATCGGGTCTGGTTCGTCGATTTCCGGGTCGGTGATGCCGTCGTCGTCGTCATCCATCAATCCGGCAAAGGGGTCAGCGTCTTCCGCAAACAGCCGGTCCAGCTCAAAATCCAGTGTCGTACTCAGGGCAACGCCGCTGATGACGCAGTTCTGGACGATTTCCGCGCGAATCGGGCCCGTTAATGAGACCTGCCGGCCGATTTCAGGTTTCAGAAGCAATTCGCCTTTAAAAACGTTCAGGGCAATCAGGCCCAAACGTTTGGCAATCGCCTGCATTTCCTCGGCACTGGCGTCGATCTTGATGACTTTGCCTTTGTTGGGCAGCTCGTCCACGACGAACGGCCGGTGCAGTTCCGGGGTGTTATTCATGGCTCAACCTATTGAAATACATCGGATAAGTCTACGAACGATATCCTGCCTGCGGCCAGACTATCGGCATCCTGACGGGACAGGAAGTCGTGTTCGGCGCGCACATACTTGACCAGTTTCTCAATATTGGCGCGCTCGGGAGACGTGCCACGCAACAAATCGCGCTCAATCGCCATGCTCAAGGCGCCGTCGGATTCGTCGTGCAAACCGGCTTCATAGGCTTTGATTCGCCCATAAAAGCTTTGTGCCAGCTTTTTGACCTTTTTGCCGACACTGATGTCGCCAACCCCCAATTCGCGCAGGTTGGAATCGATATCGTCGAACATGACGTCGAAATAGGTTTGCGACAGCTCAGCCATGTCGGCAAAGTTCTTCATCCTGTTGAGCACCAGAAAAGCGCTCAGAGCGAGCATTTCAAAGCGACCTTCAGGGGTGTCAGGAACGCCGCATTCGGTAAAGAAAAACGGCCGCCGGGCAGCCAGAATGGTCGTGCCGTAAAGCGCCTGGGCGATCTCGACGTTGGGTTTCGTCTTGAATAGAGAGCGGAGTGAAAACACAGCGCCTTTATCCCCTTCCACACGTTGACATTTGGGGGTCAGGACGGCACTGTCGCCCTCACCCGATCTTACAGGCGGCGCGCACTTATGCGCCGCTGTGGGAGCATGATGTAGGATGCGAGGCCCCGTGATAACAAGGTCTTTTATTTCAGCCGTCTTTGTTGCCGGCGTTATAAGTTTAAATGGATGTTCGCCGATTGTCGCGCAACGCGGGTCGATGCCGGACGTTGATGCAATCGCGACCATCACCCCGCACAAGAGCACTAAAAACGATGTCGAGCGTGTGCTGGGCTCGCCTTCAAGCATCAACATGTACGGTGACGAGACCTGGCTCTACGTCGGCGAAACCACCGAAACGGTGGCTTTTTTCAAAAGCAAGGTCAGCGAACGCAGCGTGCTTTTGATTACTTTCGACAAAGACGGCTTGGTCACCAGCATGGAGAGCCATGGACTGGATGAGGCCCGCGACATTCGGCCCGTGGATCGAGTTACCCCGACTGTCGGTAAAAACATGACCGCTATCGATCAGCTTATTGGTAACCTT
>JANRAT010000187.1 GCA_030727885.1 Rhodospirillales bacterium
TCTTGTAGTCCTTGCCGAATTCGACGCGGCCTTCGCTTTCGGCGATGATCGCGTGATCTTTCGGACGACGGGCTTCGAACAGTTCCGCAACACGCGGCAGACCACCCGTGATGTCACGGGTTTTTGCACTTTCACGGGGAATACGTGCGAGCACGTCACCGGCGTTGACCGTCTGACCGTTTTCAACGGACAGAATGGCGTCAACCGACAGGTAGTATCGGGCTTCATGGCCGTTATCCAACGTCACCACTTCACCCTTGCTGTCGCGAAGCGTGATGCGTGGACGCAGATCGGAACCCTTCGGCTGCGATTTCCAGTCGGTAACCACCTTGTAGGAAATACCGGTGGCTTCATCGGTCCGCTCGGTCAGCGATACGCCTTCATTAAGATCGACGTAGTTCGCCACACCTTCGCGTTCGGTAATAACCGGCAGCGTGTATGGATCCCACTCGGCCAGCTTGTCACCGCGGGTTACCTTGGCGCCATCCTTGACGATCAGCTGAGCACCATAAGGAATACGATGCTTGGCGCGATCGCGTCCCTTGGAGTCAATAAGCGTCAATTCGGCATTACGGCTCATCACGATCTGGATGCCGCGTGAGTTCTTGACCGTCATGGCATTGACCAGGCGGACTTTCGCATCAGCCACGGATTCAATGTATGAACGTTCCGTTCCACGCTGCACGGCACCGCCGATGTGGAAGGTACGCATGGTCAGCTGTGTACCTGGCTCACCAATCGACTGAGCGGCCATAACACCAACCGCCTCGCCCATGTTGACCGAGGTTCCACGAGCCAGATCACGGCCGTAACAGGCGGCGCAAACGCCACCGGTCAGTTCGCACGTGAGCACTGAACGGATGCGGATGCTTTCGACTTCAGCATCCTCGATCAGGGCGCAATGCGGCTCTTCGATGATGTTGTTGCGCTTGATGATGACTTCACCGGTAATCGGGTGAATGACATCTTCGGCTGCGGTACGCCCCAGTGTCCGTTCGGACAGCGGCGATACCACGTCACCCCCTTCGACGACCGGATGCACGGTAATGAAACCGTCCGTCCCGCAATCTTCTTCGAGGATGATGCAATCCTGCGCAACGTCAACCAGACGACGGGTAAGATACCCGGAGTTTGCCGTCTTCAGAGCGGTATCAGCGAGACCCTTACGGGCACCATGCGTCGAGTTGAAGTATTCGAGCACGGTCAGACCTTCTTTGAAGTTCGAAATGATCGGCGTTTCGATGATTTCACCGGACGGCTTCGCCATCAGGCCGCGCATACCGGCGAGCTGCTTCATCTGTGCAGCCGAACCACGAGCACCGGAATGTGCCATCATATAGACTGAGTTAATCGGCTTGCCGGGCTCAATCTTCTGAATTTCCTTCATCATTTCGTCAGCAACACGGTCCGTGCAATGCGACCAGGCATCAACGACCTTGTTGTACTTTTCGCCCTGAGTGATCAGGCCGTCCTGGTACTGCTGTTCGTATTCCTTGACCTTGGTTTCGGTTTCACCGACCAGACGTTCCTTGGAGTCAGGAATAATCAGATCGTCCTTACCGAACGAGATGCCGGCGCGACAAGCATGCTTGAAGCCGAGACCCATCAGACGGTCAGCGAAAATTACCGTCTCTTTCTGACCGCAGTGACGATACACTTCATCGATCACGTTGGTGATTTCACGCTTGGTCAGCAACTGGTTGATCAAGCCGAACGGGATCATCTTGTTTTTCGGCAGGATTTCCGAAAGCAGCATCCGACCCGGAGTCGTTGCAACACGCACGACCGTCGGCTCGCCATTTTCGTCAACCGTGTGATAACGGGCCTGCACATTGGCGTGCATCGAAACCGAACCGGAATCCAGCGCGTGCTGGATTTCGCTGACATCGGTGAAGACCATGCCTTCGCCCTTCTCGCCCTCGCGATCGAGCGTCATGTAGTAAAGACCGAGCACGATATCCTGTGACGGAACAATGATCGGCTTGCCGTTGGCCGGGCTGAGGATGTTGTTGGTCGACATCATCAGAACGCGGGCTTCGAGCTGGGCTTCCAGAGACAGCGGTACGTGCACGGCCATCTGGTCACCATCAAAGTCGGCATTGAAGGCGGCGCAGACCAGTGGGTGAAGCTGAATGGCCTTCCCTTCGATCAGAACCGGTTCGAACGCCTGGATACCAAGACGGTGCAGCGTTGGTGCGCGGTTGAGAAGCACCGGATGCTCGCGGATAACCTCTTCGAGGATATCCCAGACTTCCGGACGCTCTTTCTCGACCATTTTCTTGGCCGCTTTGATGGTCGTTGCGCGACCGTAAAGCTCGAGCTTGGCATAGATGAACGGCTTGAACAGTTCGAGCGCCATCTTCTTCGGCAGACCGCACTGATGCAGCTTCAGTTCCGGACCGACAACGATCACGGAACGGCCGGAGTAATCGACGCGCTTACCGAGCAGGTTCTGACGGAACCGGCCTTGCTTGCCTTTGAGCATATCGCTCAGCGACTTGAGCGGACGCTTGTTGGCGCCGGTAATCGCACGACCGCGACGACCGTTGTCGAACAGGGCATCAACAGATTCCTGCAGCATCCGCTTTTCGTTACGGATGATGATGTCAGGCGCACGCAATTCGATCAGGCGCTTGAGGCGGTTGTTGCGGTTGATCACGCGACGATACAGATCGTTCAGATCCGACGTTGCGAAACGACCACCATCCAACGGCACCAGCGGACGCAGTTCTGGCGGAATGACCGGAATGTGCGTCAGAATCATCCATTCCGGACGAGCGCCGGATTCGATGAACGCTTCGATCAGCTTGAGACGCTTGACGAATTTTTTGCGTTTGGCTTCTGAATTGGTTTCCTTGAGATCGACTTTGATGATCTCAAGTTCTTCTTCCAGATCGATGGCGATCAGCATTTCACGCATCGCTTCGGCACCGATGCCGACCGTGAATTCGCTTTCACCATATTCGTCCATGGCGTTCTGATACTGCTCTTCGGTAAGCAGCTCATGCATCTTGAGCGGCGTCGTGCCGGGTTCGACAACGACGTAGTTTTCAAAATACAGAACCCGTTCCAGATCCTTCAGCGTCATGTCGAGCAACAGCCCGATACGCGACGGCAGGGATTTCAGGAACCAGATGTGTGCAACCGGCGAAGCCAGTTCGATGTGGCCCATGCGTTCGCGACGAACCTTTTGCAGGGTTACTTCAACACCGCACTTTTCGCAGATGATGCCTTTGTATTTCATCCGCTTGTATTTGCCGCACAAGCATTCGTAATCCTTCACCGGACCGAAGATGCGGGCGCAGAACAGGCCGTCACGTTCCGGTTTGAAGGTACGATAGTTGATGGTTTCCGGCTTTTTGATCTCACCGAAGGACCAGCTGAGGATGCGCTCAGGCGACGCGATCGAGATCTTGATCTGATCGAAGCGCTGCGTCCCCTGCTGTTGACCGAATATTTTCGAGAGTTCGTTCATAGCGTTTTTCCTTTGTTCGGGACGTTTCGATTAACGAAGTTCAACGTTGAGGCCGAGTGCATGAAGTTCCTTCACCAAAACGTTGAAGGATTCAGGCACGCCGGCTTCGAACGTATCGTCGCCACGTACGATGGCTTCGTAGACTTTCGTTCGACCGGAAACGTCATCCGATTTAACGGTGAGCATTTCTTGAAGTGTGTAAGCGGCGCCGTATGCTTCGAGCGCCCACACTTCCATTTCACCGAAGCGTTGACCACCGAACTGCGCCTTACCGCCCAACGGCTGCTGGGTAACCAGCGAGTACGGTCCGATGGAACGGGCGTGGATCTTGTCATCCACAAGATGGTGCAGTTTCAGCATGTAAATGTAACCGACGGTGACAGGACGATGGAATTGTTCGCCGGTACGACCGTCAAACAACGTCACCTGACCGGATGTATCCAGACCGGCCATTTCCAGCATTTCAACGATGTCCGCTTCACGGGCACCATCAAACACCGGCGTGGCAATCGGCACGCCGGCACGCAGGTTGCTGGCAAGCTCCATGACTTCTTCGTCATTGAGCGGCTGGATATCGTCCTTGTAGTTTTTCTCGCCGTAGATTTCCTTCAGCTTGGAGCGCATGACCTGCACAGCCTTGCCGGAGTCGAGAAGTTCGCCGATCTGCTGGCCGAGACCACGGCAAGCCCAACCCAGATGGGTTTCGAGAATCTGACCGACGTTCATACGTGACGGCACACCCAACGGGTTCAGCACGATATCAACCGGCGTTCCGTCTTCGGTATGCGGCATATCTTCGGCCGGGATGATTTTCGAGATCACACCCTTGTTGCCATGACGACCGGCCATCTTGTCACCCGGCTGAAGCTTGCGCTTCACGGCAACGAAGACTTTGACCATCTTCATCACGCCCGGGCTGAGATCATCACCGCGCTGCAGTTTTTCGACCTTGTCGTCGAAGCGTGCCTGGAGCAGTGCGATATCGGACTCGAATTTGGCTTTCAGGGCCTCGACGTCGCTCATCACCTTGTCGTTGCCGACAACGATCTGGGCGATCTGACCGATGGTGTATTCGCCGAGAACTTCCTCGGTGATGACGGTGCCTTCCTTCAGACCCTTCGGACCACTGACCGCTTTTTTCTTGAGGATCAAAGTCTTCAGACGCTGTGAGAATGACCGCTCGAGAATTGCGCGTTCATCGTCACGATCCTTGGCAAGGCGTTCGATTTCCGACTGTTCGATCGCCAGTGCACGTTCGTCCTTGTCAACGCCGCGGCGTGAGAAGACGCGCACTTCAACGACCGTCCCGGTAACACCCGGGGGCAGCTTCAGCGAGGTGTCACGCACGTCGGAGGCTTTTTCACCAAAGATGGCGCGCAGCAGTTTTTCTTCCGGCGTCATCGGGCTTTCGCCTTTTGGCGTTACCTTGCCGACCAGAATGTCGCCCGGCTCGATTTCGGCACCGATGTAGACGATACCGGCTTCGTCGAGGTTCTTCAGGGCTTCTTCACCGACGTTTGGAATATCGCGGGTGATTTCTTCCTGACCGAGTTTGGTGTCACGGGCCATGACTTCGAATTCTTCGATATGGATCGAGGTGAACACATCGTCACGGACGATACGTTCCGAGAT
>JANRAT010000188.1:0-403 GCA_030727885.1 Rhodospirillales bacterium
CCTGTGATCAACGGTGCGAATTCACGCACTACTGAAAAGGCGATCCCGATTGTGACCCGGCTCTCTGCTCCAAAGATACGCAGGGTATGAATCCCTTGAATGGCCAGCATGATACCGATTGTTCCGGTCAGCATCAGGATGATTGGCACCGCAGCAACACCGATTTCCATCATTTGCTGAACAACGGCACCGATACGCACGGGTTGGCGTTCACGGATACCGAACAGCAGCCAGTAAAAGCTTTCGGCAACGAGGATACCGCCGTTGCCGACAGCCTCAACGAAGCCAACGGCGGATTTGCCGATGCCTTCGACGCGCTGTACTGCGGATAACTTTTGCTCAGCCACCCTTAACGTCCCCCGTTACTATCCAGAAACAGCCCGTTATGAAACGGCCGTTACCC
>JANRAT010000188.1:413-5097 GCA_030727885.1 Rhodospirillales bacterium
ATCTTCAATCGTCGCGCTGATCACGAATACCCGATCCAGCCGGGCTAGTTGCAAGACCCTAAGTGCGCCATCACTGACCGAGACCAGTGCCATTTTTTGTCCAGATTTCTTGGCGCTTTGCAGGCATTCGACCAGCGACGCCACGCCGGACGAATCTATGTATCCGACGCCCGCCAGATTAACCAATATCGGCTTGCCCTTGCCGACCATAGTCAACAAAGCCTTACGGGCGTCCGGCGACGTCTGGAGATCTATATCGCCCGTGAAGGCGATGACCAATGCGCCATCAACATCAGAAATTGAATGCTGCATGATACCCCTTAGCTCCTAATTTTTTTTACAAGCCTCAACAGATTGCCGCCATCTATCGGCGGCGGCAAGAAATCAACTTCATCCATCACTTCACGGATCAAATGAGTCCCAAGCCCGCCGGGGCGCAAATCATCCAGCTCGCGAGGTTTGATCTTTGAAATATCAACCGGATCAGCAAAATCGCGAAGAATGATGATGATCGCATCCGATCTGTGTCTGATCTCAATGGCGATATCACCCTCACCTTCGCTGCCATAGGCATGGCGGATGACATTCTGGCAGGCTTCATCGACGGCGAGCACGATATCGGCCGTATCCATATCAGAAAATCCGCAGAAAACAGCCGTTTCCCTGACCGCATTCCGGATCAGCCGTAGCCGATTTGCTCTGGCCGTCACACGCAGCTGTAGGATTTTTTCACCCGGACCATGAGTTGCTCCAGGCTCGGCAGCATTCACGGCTTTGTCTGTTCGGTGGTTGGCCTGTCCGTCATCAATGGCGATCAGCGTTACATCATCCCTGAGGATACGACCATCATTGCCGCCGATCATCAGGCGCACATTGTTCAAGACACTTTGCACGCCATCTTTTTCACCAGCCCTGATCATATCTTTTAGCCCGTCGATACCCAGTTCGACACCGTCGGATACGTATCCTTCTGTGACGCCGTCGGTAAAAACGAACAATCGGCCGCCGTCGAGATTAAACTCGGTTTCCGGAAATCCGTCCTCATCCAACAGGGCCGGAGAAATGCCAAGCGGAGGTGCCTCAGCTTCAATCGCCCTGAAAGTACCGTCTTTGCTAACGACAAGCGGCGGCTCGTGCCCGGCATTGGCGAGCCGAACGTGACCCGTTTCAGGATCATAGACGCCATGTACAAGTGTCACGAACATGCCGCGTGTCGCCGTTTCGCAGACTTCTTCATTTACCAGTGTCAACAGACGCCCGGGCTCCTTAATCGATTTACCGAGACAGCGTAAAAGACTGGCCGTTTTCGCCATCATCAGGGCAGCATTCATCCCCTTTCCGGAGACGTCCCCCAATGTGAAAGCCACACGCCCGTCATCAAGCGGATAGAAGTCATAGAAATCGCCGGAGACGACCCTCGCCGGCAAGTTGACGCCTTTGACCGGAAAATCACTGTCTTTCTCGATCGGCAGCAAGGACCGCTGGATTTCAGCAGCCAATTCCAGTTCTCGTTTGACGCGTTCCTGTTCGACCAGTTCGGCTGCCATGCGGGCATTAAGCACAGCCAGTCCGGCGGAAAAGGATAATGCCTGCAACAAGTGCAGATCATCATCACCAAACAGCCCGTCGCCGCCACGCTTGTTGATCAGTTCGATCGCGCCGATGCGCTCACCTTTGACGCTCATCGGGGCGCAGAGTATGGATTTCGTCTTGAACCCGGTTTCGTCATCAACAGACGCATTGAAATCCGGGTCCTTGGAGACATCGCGGACGATCCGTCCGGCATCCCTCTGAACACAGAACCCGACGATACCCTGATCTGCAGCGATCTCGAGACCACGGATCTCTACCGGACCGATACAGGCATTGCATTGCAATTTCAAACCACATGGCGACAGCATGAACAAAGCGCCTGCTTCGGCGTCGACGTAATCGGTAATGCGTTCTACGGCACGCCTTAAAGTGAGTTCCAGGTCCTGATTGGACGCGAAATCGCGACCCATATCAGCCAACAATTCAAGATGATTGTGAACTGCAGCCGAACTGACGCCCATCTGGACGCCACTGCTTATCTGATCGTTGCCCATCAATACCTCAGTCATGGCCGAACTATGCCCGGAAAGCTTGATTTGGGCAAATCAGAGTCGCACCTTTGCGTAGCTGCCGGGCGCGTCTTCGATGACCTTCAACCCGCCCTCGCCGGGGCTTCTTGCCGGCACAGAGCTGCCGGCGTGTTTCTTGATCCATTTCTGCCAGTCAGGCCACCAGGAACCCTCGTGCTGGGTCGCCTCTGCAAAATAAGCCTCAGGATCAGCCGGGGTTTTGGCATTGGTCCAGTAACAGTATTTATTGGCGGCGGGGGGGGGTTAATAACACCAGCGATGTGCCCGCTTGCCGACAGTACAAATCGTTTCGGCCCCTGATAGATTTGCGTTGCCATGTAGGTCGATTTCCACGGCGCAATATGATCATCCTTGGTCGACAGCCAATAGACCGGGGTCTTTATTTTACCCAGATCAATCGGCACGCCGCCTAAGGTTATCCCCCCAGCCTCGACCAGTTTGTTTTCGAGATACATTTTACGCAGATACAGCGAATGCATCATCTTCGGCATGCGCGTGTTGTCCGAATTCCAATACAGCAGATCGAAGGCCATAGGTTCGCGACCTAGCAGGTAATTATTGATCACGAACGACCAGATCAGGTCGTTATCTCGCATCATGTTAAAGACCTGGGACATGTACTGACCATCAAGGAAACCGGTCTTTTCCATGTGCTCATCAAGGCGTTGCAGTTGTTCCTCGTCAATAAAAACACCCAGTTCGCCGGGCTCAGAGAAATCGACCATGGTCGTGAAAAACGTCGCTGATTTGACCCTGTCATCTTTCTTTGCTGCCATATAGGCCAGCGTAGCTGCCGTCAGCGTCCCGCCAATACAATAACCGATGAGATTGAGATCCCTCTCACCGGTCGCTTTCTCGATTGCTGCCATCGCTTCCAGCGGCCCTTCGAGCATATAATTTTCAAATTGTTTGCCGGCATGCCGCTCGTCGGGATTGACCCACGAAATGACAAACACCGTATGCCCTTGATCCGTGGCCCATTTGATAAACGAATTTTTCGGCTGCAGATCGAGAATGTAAAATTTGTTGATCCAGGGCGGGACGATCAACAAGGGACGCTTCCATACTTTATCCGTTGTTGGATTATATTGCAGAAGCTGCATCAGATCGTTCTGGTAAACGACCTTGCCCGGTGTAACCGCGACATTCTTGCCCAATTCGAAGGCGTCCGTATCCGTCATCGAGATACGCAGTTCACCTTTGCCGCGCTCCAGATCCTTCAGCAGTTGATCCAGCCCTTTGATCAGGTTCTCACCCTTTGATTCCGAAGCCAGTTTGAGAACTTTCGGATTCGTCGCTGCAAAATTGGTCGGCGCCAAGGCATCAACAAACTGACGTGTATAGAATTCGAGTTTTTCGCGGGTTTTAGGATCAACATCCTCCACGTCACGGACCTGCTTCGTCAGCCAATCGGATGTCAGCAAGTATGATTGTTTGATAAAATCAAAAACCACTTCTTCAGACCAGGCATTGTCTTTGAACCGACGGTCATCACGAGCCGGCTCAATGACCGGCGCGGCTTCTTCCCCGTTCATGCGTTTGGCCGTCGCCTGCCAGAGATCCGTATATCCCTGCATCAGTTTCGATTGTGATTCTGCAAATTTGGCCGGATCAGAGAGCATCTTAAGAGAAGCATCCATGAACATGCGGCCGATTGCTACAGGGTCGGCGACACTATAATTTTCACCGGATGTCTGCCGCTCCATGAACGCATTAACGATTCGCTGTGTTCTTTCCGAGAAATCTGCATAAATTTTGGTGCTTTTCTCGACATCAAACAGATCGTTATTGTTATTGTCATCACTGTCGGCCATGACGTTCTCCCATATTCCTCAGGGCATCATAGACCAGCTTTGAGCACGAAATAAGAGTTCTCCTTCATCAATTTCGGATTTATCGAAAAACATGCCTAAAATAATCTCGGACCTCGCTCGATCACCCTCTCGTCTGATCGCACTCTGTACGACCATCGCGGCCGCTTTCCTGTATCTCACGCCGGCGCCACAAGGAGTTCCTGCCAGCGCATTAACCGGCGCGGCGCTCTGCCTGTTCGCGGTAGGCCTGTACGCGACTGTGGCAATCCCTGAGTTTCTGACGGCAATCATGTTCTTTACATTGGCAATGCTGATCAGCATCGGTGACGCCAATGTTGTGTTTTCAGGTTTTCACTCAACGGCCTTCTGGATGGTCTTCGGGGGCATGATCATCGGAGTTGCGGTACAAAAAACTGGCCTGGGCGTTAGATTGGCCACGATCATTACATCCCGATTTTCAGGCAGCTACACGCAACTTATATTTGGTGTTTCCCTCGTCGGCATCGCGTTGTCTTTCGTCATGCCATCAACCATGGGACGGGTTGTTCTGCTGATACCGATCGTCATCGCCCTTTGTGATGAACTCGGATACGAGCAGGGTTCCGTAGAACGTTCCGGCCTGATCCTGGCCGTGTCCTACGCCACGTGGATGCCTTCAATGGCCATTCTTCCCGCCAATGTGCCAAATATGGTTTTAGCAGGCGTGTCTGAAAATTTGTTCGGCATCAAATTCACATATGGTGACTA
>JANRAT010000189.1:0-1859 GCA_030727885.1 Rhodospirillales bacterium
GTTGAAACCGGCGCACTGATCGACAAGCTTGAACGCCACCTGATGGGCATCACTGCGCTCAGCCTGTCGCCAGACGGAAAGCGTTTGTTGTCGGCGAGTATCGACAAATCGATCCGGCTCTGGGATCTCGAAAAAATGACCGAGGTCAGCAAAATCATCGTTCACGACGGGCAGGTCTTCGACGTGCAGTTTTCCCCTGATGGCAGGCATGCGCTCACGGCGGGCAAGGATGGCTACATCATTGATTGGGATCTGGCCAAAGCGGCTCCGCTCAATGAAATACCGGCACATGATCGGATAGCCTGGGCTGTAAGGTACACGCCGGATGGCCGTTTCGCCGTTTCCGCCAGTTCCGACGAGCAGGCACGCATCTGGCATTTGCAGACCGGCGACCGCATCGGACAGACGGAAATTGCCGGCAATGAGCCGAAACCCTGGCTGGAAAGCAGTCATCCCGGGGCCAGATTGTACACCAAGTGCGCAAAATGCCATTCTCTGACCGCCGACGGTCCGTCCCGGTCCGGGCCACATTTTTCCGGACTGTTCAACCGAAAGGCGGGCTCGGTGGAAAATTACCATTACTCGAGTGCGTTGACCGGAGTAGATTTTCGCTGGGATGAAAAGAATTTGTTCAGGCTATTCAGCGAAGGGCCTGACAAGATGCTTCCCGGCACTAAAATGCCGGTACAACGTGTCACAGACGCCAAGCAACTGACGGACCTGGTTGATTATCTGCGCGACCTGACAAAATAAGACGACGGCCCCGATAGGAGATTTTGATGACCACGCTTTTGTATTCTCACCCTGCCTGCATCGAGCACGACCCGGGCGAATATCATCCGGAACGACCGGACAGGTTGCGCGCCGTGATGGCGGGCCTGGAAGCCGAGAAATTCCAGCACCTGCATCGGCTCGAAGCGCCGATCGTCGATCTGGCGGAGGTCAAGCGTGTCCATAAATCAGATTACGTCGATATGATCATGGATAACGTGCCAACCGAGGGGCGGGTCAGGCTTGACCCCGATACGGCAATGTCGCCGAAATCCGGTGAAGCGTCGCAGCGTGCCGCCGGGGCCGGCGTCGCTGCTGTTGATGCCGTCATCAACAAGCAGGCCCGCAATGCCTTTTGCGCCGTGCGTCCGCCCGGACACCATGCGGAATCCTCGCAGGCGATGGGCTTTTGCCTGTTCAACTCGGCAGCGACAGCGGCATTTCATGCCCGTGCCAAACACGGTCTGGAACGGGTCTGCGTCATTGATTTCGATGTTCACCACGGCAATGGCACGCAGCACAGCTTTGAGAACGTCGAAGGCATGTTCTATGGATCGTCGCACCAGTATCCGGCCTATCCCGGAACGGGGTCCACATCTGAGCGGGGAAAATTCAGCAATATCTGCAACCTGCCGCTGGCACCTGGAACCGGCTCGAAGGGCTTCCGCGAAGCCTATGAAGAGGTCATGTTTCCGGCAATCCGCAACTTCAATCCGGAACTTTTGATCATCTCCGCCGGGTTCGACGCGCACATCAATGATCCGCTGGCGCAACTGGAACTGGCGACAGAGGATTATCGCTGGGTGACCGACAAGCTGCTCGATATCGCTTACGATGTCTGTGACGGTCGGGTGGTCTCGATGCTGGAAGGTGGTTATGACCTGGATGCACTCCGAGACAGCGTTGTCGTGCACGTGCAATCCCTGATGGAGCATTGACGGCTTGCCCGTAAGGGGCATGGCGCATAGACTGCGCGCCGTTTCAAAAGTTACGGATTGAGGCAGGCCAAATGGCTAAAGACAAACCCGCAGGGCTGGATAAAGTGCCCGACGATATCGCTAAAATGAGCTTCGAGGCGGCCCTCGAGG
>JANRAT010000189.1:1869-5052 GCA_030727885.1 Rhodospirillales bacterium
AGGAACTGGAGGATATCGTCCGCGAGTTGGAAACGGGTGATGGCGACCTCGATACCTCCATCAATGGTTATTCACGGGGTGTTTTCCTGAAAAAGCATTGTGAAACAAAGCTTAAGGAAGCCGAAGCGCGGATCGAGAAGATTGTCGTCGGCAACGACGGCACGGTCGGAACCGAGCCTCTCGACAGCGACGTCTGAAGGACACTCACATGAGCAAACTGGAAAACGCGCTGGCCGCGTGTGCTGAAAACGTTGAATCGGAACTCGACCGGTTGTTGCCGAAATCCGACTCTCCGGAAGCACGGGTCATCGATGCCATGCGCTACGCCACATTAGGGGGCGGTAAGCGCATAAGACCCTTTCTGCTGACCCAGTCAGCCAGTCTGTTTGGTGTTTCTGAATCCAGAGCATACCGTGCGGCGGCAGCACTAGAGATGGTCCACTGTTATTCACTGGTTCATGATGATCTGCCGGCCATGGATGACGACGACATGCGGCGAGGCAGGCCGACCGTGCACAAGGAATTTGATGAAGCAACGGCGATCCTTGCCGGTGATGCGTTGCTGACTAAGGCTTTTGAACTGCTGGCAGATCCGGCGACCAACGGGAGCCCTGATGTCCGCGCCAACCTGTGTCTGGCGCTGGCCAAGGCTTCCGGTGATCATGGTATGGTCGGCGGACAGATGCTTGATCTGGTGGCAGAGCAGACAAAACTGGATATTCCGGAAATTACCCGTCTGCAACGTATGAAGACCGGCGCCCTGATAGCGGTTGCCTGCGACATGGGCGCGATCATGGGCAAGGCATCCGAACATGCCCGTCAGGCGCTGCAGCATTACGCCCATGATATCGGTCTGGCCTTCCAGATTGCCGACGATTTACTGGACGTTGAAGGCAGCGCCGAAGAAGTCGGCAAGCGCACCGGAAAGGATGAAGCCGCCGGAAAAGCGACTTTTGTCTCGCTATTGGGCGTAGAGAGGGCCCGGGAACAGGCGCATATGCTGTCAGAGCAGGCTGCCACACACCTTGAAATGTTCGACGAAAAAGGCGAGCATTTGAAAGAACTTGCGAATTATATCGTGACACGGCGTAAATAATCGCCACGAGATGAATATTGGTATATTTTATTACAGTATTCTGAAAACTCTAACGTGCAAGGCAGATTGCATTATTTAAGGAACAGGTCTTTTGGACGACGTATACAACACACCGCTACTTGATACGATTCACCTGCCGGCGGATACGCGCAATCTGTCGATGGATGAGCTGCGTCAGCTTGCTGATGAAGTGCGCCGCGATACGGTCCGGATTGTCTCGATCACCGGTGGCCATCTGGGTGCCTCACTGGGTGTTGTTGAACTGACCGTTGCCTTGCATCATGTCTTCAATACCCCCGAAGATCGCCTGATCTGGGATGTCGGCCATCAGTGCTACCCTCATAAAATCCTCACAGGCCGGCGCGAACAGATGCTGACATTGCGTCAGGGTGACGGCATTTCCGGGTTTACCAAACGCTCCGAGAGCGAATACGACCCATTCGGTGCGGCACATTCCTCGACGTCGATTTCTTCTGGTCTGGGGATGGCGGTGGCAAGCGAACTTTCCGGCAAGAACAACAACGTCATTGCCGTCATCGGTGACGGGGCGATGACCGCCGGTATGGCTTATGAAGCGATGAACAACGCCGGCTCCATGGATGCACGGCTGATTGTTGTTCTCAATGACAACGATATGTCGATTGCGCCGCCGGTCGGTGCCTTGTCGGCCTATCTGTCTCGCCTGATCTCATCGAAGACCTATCGCTCGGCCCGTCATTTGGCCAAGAATGTCTCCAAGAAGTTCCCGCGTCAGATCGAAACAGTCGCTGCTCGGGCCGAAGAATATGCCCGTGGTCTGGTCACGGGTGGGACGCTGTTTGAGGAACTGGGCTTCTTCTATGTCGGCCCGATTGACGGGCACAATATCGAACACCTGATTCCGGTTCTTAAAAACCTGCGCGATGATCAGAACGATGGGCCGGTGCTGGTGCACATCGTGACCGAGAAAGGCCATGGCTATAAACCGGCTGAGGAATCCGCCGACAAGTATCATGGTGTTTCCAAATTTGACGTCGTTACCGGCAAGCAGCACAAGCCGAAGCCGAATGCGCCCAGCTATACCAACGTCTTCGCCAAGGCACTGATCGAAGAAGCCCGGCATGACGATAAGGTTGTGGCGGTTACGGCTGCCATGCCTTCCGGGACCGGGATCGACAAGTTCGGCGATATATATCCCGAACGCAGTTTCGACGTTGGCATCGCCGAACAGCATGGCGTCACCTTTGCGGCTGGTCTGGCGACCGAGGGTTACAAACCTTTTGCGGCCATCTATTCTACTTTCCTGCAGCGTGCCTATGATCAGGTTGTGCACGATGTCGCCATTCAGTCACTGCCGGTGCGCTTTGCCATCGACCGTGCCGGCTATGTCGGTGACGACGGCTCGACACACTGTGGTGCTTTCGATATTGCCTATCTGGCGACATTGCCGAATTTCGTTGTCATGGCGGCTTCCGACGAAGCGGAATTGATGCATATGACGCGGACGGCGCTGTCCATTAACGACCGCCCATCGGCGTTCCGCTATCCGCGCGGTGAAGGTGTCGGCGTTGAGTTGCCGGAACGTGGAAAAATTCTTGAAATCGGTAAAGGCCGGATTGTTCGCGAAGGCAAAACTGCGGCGATCCTGAGCTTCGGTGCCCGTTTGCAGGAATGCATCAAGGCGTCCGAAGAGCTGGCTTCGCGGGGGCTGTCGACAACGGTTGCAGACGCAAGGTTTGCCAAGCCGCTCGATCACGATCTGATCCGCGAACTGGCCCGTAACCATGAAGTGCTGGTAACCATTGAAGAAGGGGCCATCGGCGGCTTCGGCTCGCACGTGCTGACGTTTATGGCCAATGACGGACTGCTGGAAAGCGGCCTCAAGGTCCGTGCCATGATGATGCCTGATGAATTCTTCGATCAGGACAAGCCGGTCAAACAATATGACCGGGCACGCCTGAATTCTCAGCATATTGTTGAGACGGTGATGACCGCGCTTGGCCGCGAAAGCGAGCTGAACTCTCCTGTCAGGGCTTAGAGGCGATCGCTAAATTACGCCTCGACCAACTGCTGGTGGACCGCGGACTGGTTGAAAGCCGGTCCCGGGC
>JANRAT010000190.1 GCA_030727885.1 Rhodospirillales bacterium
GCGCACGCCATAGCCACCAAGAATATTGACGATTTTTGCCGAGTTACTGAGCAGTCGTTGCCAGCCGTTTGCTTCGCCGATTTCGCGAGCATACTGGTTATAAAAGCATGTACCTTCCAGAACCTTGCCGCCGGTGGCTTCGATGGTCTGTATCAACCCCATACGGGTCGCATCAGCATAAACACTGGGCGAGGTGCAGACGATCAGGGCGGTATCGGCGTGAAGCTTTATGCCTTTAACCAGATCTGCGACCTGCTGCATTTCGACCAGCGACAATTGCGGGGCGGCGAAAACCACGACATCGACCTTGTCGCCTTTTTGGCCAAAGCTGGATCGCAAGGCATTCAGTTCCGTCGAAGTGATTTCGTGTACGGGCAGGGAACCGCCGTTGACCGCATCGATTGTCGGCGCTTCCGGTGTGATGCCGACGAGGTGAAACAGCGGCGTTGAGCCATAGCTGGCCATTGCGGCCCCCATGTGCTTCATCTGATCGGATGTCGGGATGTAATCAAGACCCTCAACCACCGGCACTTCCCAATAGCTGCCGGACATCCGGCCTATGACAGCACCCAGAACACCCCAGTCGGTCAACCCCTTGGGCTGCTGGCGTACGACGAACCGTTTCGTGGCCATGCGGTTTTCATCAAGATGTAAACCATAGCGGGGTGTCCGTCCGGTAAGCCCTGCAGCAAGCGCCGATGGGCCGCCTTCGAAGTTGGAACGGGCGCCAAGCACACTGTTGCAATAAATGACGACACCGGTATCACCGAAAGCCACATGATCACCAAGAACCGGCGGCATGATGGTTTGATAGTTGATGCAGGTGTTGGTCATCAGAATGCCGAGCTTGGTGCATGCAGCTATCGTGCGCCGGTCAATGTTGGCCATCGCTTCGGTCTGGCCGAGCGGGCTGTAGTAATTCAGATCAACACCTCTGGGATCCGTGATCATCGGTATAGCGACGCGGCGATCCTTTTCCGAATGTGAGGCAAGTCCCTCAAGAAACTCGACACCGGGCTCGCCGACAGATTCAGGGTCGGCCATCATATGGGCCTGACTGACAGGCACCAGATCAGCAGCATCGAACATATTTCCGACTTTGATCATATGGTCCATGGCCCATCGCTTCGGCTCGCCCATTTCGCCGGCGAGCATGGCTTTTTCTATATCTGTCAGCTTCACGGTCGTCTCTCCAGTGGTGCCCTTGCATCGTATTGCGCAGGGATTATGATTCATCTACATTTAATAACTATAGTGCAATTACACTATAGTTATTGAATCGGAGTCAATGTCAAAATATCCGACGGATGATGTCTGAGGCGCGTGAGTGTTTATAAGTCTAAAGTGGTGTTGTGCCGATAACCTGACTGCGTGAGAATGTGCCATGATTCCAATATATGAGCAGCGCCGGTTTATCGAATTTGTTGAACGCTATTGGTCTGACACCGATAAAGCACCGAAACACGAACGACTGCGACGTGCGATCAGAACCTCGATTCACGACGGTTACTGGCAGGCCGGTGCACGTCTGCCGGCGGAACGCGATTGGGTTGATGCCGTACCTTGCAGCCTTGGCACCGTGCAGAGGGCTCTACGTGAACTGGTCGCGGATGGTGTCATTGAACGCAAGCGGGGTAGCGGAACCATTGTTGCTTATCATGAAGACCGCATTGCCGAACCCTGGCACATGCGGTTTTACCGTAACGACGAAAAGGATGGCAATTTCCTGCCGGTGTTCACGCGAGTACTGAAGCGGGTTAAATTAAAGCAGAAAGGTCCCTGGACAAGTGCGCTTGGCCAGACGGATGGTAGCGTCGTCCGCATCGACAGAATTTTTTCGATCAATGAAGAGCTTGATGTCTATTCGGTTTTCTATGCCCTGTCCGGGCGCTTTCCGGATTTGGAAAGCCTGCCGCTGCAATCACTGAAAGGCGCAGATTTCAAGCTGTTGATTGCCCAGCATCATCACGTCCCGGTACATAAAGTTGTCCAGGCCATGCGTTTTGAAGTGCCGCCGGATCAGGTTGCATCAGAGAGCGATTGCGTCGCCGGACAATTGACGATGGTTCTGGACGTCACGGCTTATTCGCATGACGGAGAGCCGATTTATTATCAGAACTATTACATCCCGCCGAATAACTTCCGGCTCGATCTTGGAACCGCGATGCGGGACTGATCCGGAAAATGTTATGGCTGCGGGCGTGTAAATACCCAGGTGGCGGCGTCAGACTGGGCTGGCTGGAATGTATAGCCGCCATCATTAAACGCCTTTAAGCCTTTTTCCGTTTCCACACGATTGATGATCATGTGTCTGGCCATCATGCCGCGGGCGCGCTTTGCAAACATGCCAAGGACTCTTGCCTCGCCGTTTTTGATTTCCTTGAAAACAGGGGTCACGATGCCCCCTTCGAGTAATTTCGTTTGAACAACTTTGGCATACTCGTTGGATGCCAGATTGATGATCAGGCGATTCTTGTGTGATTGCGTGGCCGTGTTCAGGGCATCTGTTACGCGGCCATCCCAATAATCATACAAATTCTCTTTACCGTTGAAGGCGAACTTTGTCCCCATTTCGAGACGGTAAGGCTGGATCAGATCAAGCGGCCGCAGCAATCCGTATAGACCCGATAGAATGCGTAAGTGATCCTGAGCATAGCTCAGATCTTTCTTGCTGAGCGTGGTCGCATCCAGTCCGACATAGGTGTCGCCGGCAAAGCTCAAGGCAGCCTGTCGTGCATTGCCAAGATTGAAAGGCGGTTTGAAATCCTGGAAACGCTGATGATTGAGTTCGGCCAGCTTGTCGGAAATGCTCATCATTGACTTGAGGTCGTTGCGAGTAAGCTTCTTCGCTTGTTTGGCCAATACTTCGGCATCCTTCATCAGGACAGGCTGAGTATGGATATCGGTGATCGGTTCGCTCTCAAAGTCGAGTTTTTTGGCGGGTGAAAGGATCGCAAGCATATGGGGCAGTTCCTACTTTGACGGCATTCATCGTTACCCTTACATATAGGGCCTGAAACCTTCCGTTTAAACCTAATGAGACAATCATGCTGAAAATCTATGGTCTTAAAAATTGCGATACCTGCCGCAAGGCTTTGAAATGGCTTGATGAGGAAGGAATCGCTTTCGAGTTCCTGGATGTTCGCAAGGACGGCATTACAGAGGCCGATGTCAAAATCTGGAGTAAGGCTGTGGGCGTCGATTCGCTTTTGAATCGACGCGGCACGACCTGGCGGGGCTTGAGTGATGCCGACAAAGCGAGAGGCGAGGGAGCAGGAGCCGTCGCTCTGATGGTTCAGTTCCCGGCGTTGATCAAACGTCCGGTATTCGTGCAAGGCGATCAGGTCATGGTCGGGTATACCGATGCCGTCAAAGATCGGTTGCGCTAACTAAATCCAAATTCTGACAAGTCCGAAGGCCGCGCCGATGGCAACGAGCATCGGAATGCTCAGTTTGTTGCTGATCAGCAAGGCCAGGGATATTGCCGCTGCAGCCATGGATATCCAGTGAACGTTGCCGCTCTGATCGAAGAATGCTGCACGACCCAGAAAGATGGCCAGATTCAGAATGACTCCGACAACGGCAGCGGTAATTGCGGAAAGGGCATTTCTGGCCCAGGCAAAACGCTGCACGCTTTCCACATAAGGTGCGCCGGCAATGATCAGATAGAACGACGGCAGGAAAGTGACGTAGGTGGTAAGCACAGCAGATATGATCGCAGTGCTCAGGCCGCCATTGCTCCAGCCGGCGAAGAAGCCGACATAGGTCGTGACGAGAATCAACGGACCCGGTGTGGTTTCGGCCAGGGCCAGGCCATTGATCATGTCGGCCCCTGAAAGCCAACCATAAACATTGACGCCGGCGTTCGCCACATAAGGCAAGACGGCATAAGCCCCGCCGAAGGTGACAAACGCTGCAGATATAAACAGCTTGAGTACATTGATGAACGGGGCTGTGCCGAAAATGACCACCGTCAAAACGGATGGAATAGTCAGCGCCAATAAAAATACCGTGGTTATGATAACAAATCTTTTGGTGGCTGACTGGTCTGATGCGCGCGTATGTGTCACGGACTCAACGGTATGTTCACCATGCCCCATGGTCAGCGCATGCGGCATGACCTTGGCAATCATGATGCCGGCAAGCCCGGCAATAAGAATGATCAACGGGAACGGCGTGTGGGTGAATTGCAATGCAGCGAAGGCTGCGAACGCCAATATGAGCGGCACCGGTCCCTTGCATGTCCTTTTGCCGATCCGATAGACGGCAGCAATAACAATGGCGACGACGACCGGTTTAATGCCCTCAAAGACAGCAGCCACAGCCCCTTCACCGCCATACGCCGCAGCGATCCAGGCGAGGGCGATCATCAATATGGCACCTGGCACAATAAAGGCGGTGCCGGCGAACAGTGCACCCTTGATGCCGTGCAACCGCCAGCCGATGTAGGCAGCAAGCTGTTGTGCTTCCGGTCCCGGCAGCAGCATCGAATAATTCAGGCCGCGCAGAAAAGCGCCTTGTGATATCCAACCGCGACGGTCGACACATTCGGTCTGCATCATGGCGATTTGCCCGGCCGGACCGCCAAAGCTCATGAAGCCAAGCTTGATCCAGTAACGGGCAGCTTCACCAAAAGTTGGGTGGTCCTGTTCATTTATCTGTGTTGATTTGGCTTTGATGTCGTCCATATGGCCCCCCACATTCGGCACAGCCGAAAATTTCTAGCGAGGGCAGCACTTGGACGAAATACCGTCTGTAAACATCGGGCGACTGCCTTGGGCCCGATCATCAATTGGTACCGGTTTTTAATTTAAAGGGAAAGTAATATTCCTCACAAGAACGTGACAAAGCGTTAGTCCAACGTGACACCTGTTTCTGAATTTGTTCGCTAGTATGCAGTTGCCGGATTTAACCGGTTAGGGATTCATCACTTCACGTTCAGGAGAACATTTTATGGGCACCTCTAAAAATAGCCCCGCCCCAAGTTTTAATCGGGTAGAATCGCG
>JANRAT010000191.1 GCA_030727885.1 Rhodospirillales bacterium
GATCTGTTCATGGGCATGGTCTTCCCGGGTCTGATTATGTCCGGATTTTACATCCTTTATATTCTGATCCGGTGTATCGTCCGTCCCGGTGACGGCGCGAAGGTTCTTGTTGATGAAGTGCAGATCGCCTGGGGCGAAAAAATGCGCATCACACTCAGCGCCTTGTTGCCGCCGATCCTGCTGATCTTTGCGGTACTGGGATCCATCATGTTCGGATGGGCGGCACCGACGGAAGCGGCCGGCATGGGCGCCTGCGGATCAATCATCCTGACTTTGTGCTACCGGACATTCTCGTTCAAAGTCTTGCAGGAATCCCTGGTCAAAACGGTCAAGGTTACCTGCATGATCATGCTGATACTGCTCGGCGGCAGCATGTTCTCGGGTGTCTTCATCGGATCGGGCGGGGTTGCGCTGACGACCGAATTGATCAATGCCACACACTTTTCCCCCTGGGTGACATTGGCGATGTTCCTGGGGATCAGTTTCCTTGCCGGATTCATTCTGGAATGGATATCGATTCTTTTGATCTTCGTCCCGGTATTCATTCCGATCGTCAAAGTATTGGGATTTGATCCTGCGTGGTTCTGTATCCTGTTCCTGATCGTCATTCAGACCAGTTATCTGACGCCACCGATGGCACCGGCGATCTTTTATCTTCGCGGAATCAGCCCGCCGGAGATAAAGATTCAGGACATGTTCAGAGGCGTTATCCCGTTCATCATTTTGCAGATCATGACTCTGATCATCGTCATGATCTTCCCACAGACGGTGCTTTGGCTACCGGCCAAAGTGCTCGGTTTCAATTAGGAGAACAATTATGAAAGCTGAGGAAATCCTTGCTATAAAGCCGTTGATTCTCAAGCAGGCACAGCGCGAGTTTTACTTCGAAAATGGCTACCTCCTGCTTGAAAAGGCGATCAATGACGAATGGCTCGAAAAGTTGCGGGCAACCGTCGATGAACTGGTCGAAGAAACGCGTGATCTGACGAAGTCAGATAAGAAATGGGATCTTGAGCCGGATCACAAACGCGATGCGCCCCGTCTGCGCCGGCTATCGTCACCGAACGACCACCATCCGATGTTCTGGAATTATGCATCGGGACTGCCGATGGTCGACATCGTTGCCGATCTTGTTGGTCCGAACGTCAAATTTCATCATTCCAAGCTCAACTTCAAATGGGCCAAGGGTGGCGAAGAGGTCAAATGGCATCAGGATATCCAATTCTGGCCACACACCAATTACAGCCCGCTGACTGTCGGAACGTATCTCTACGACTGTGACGACACGCAGGGGCCACTCGGGATCATCGAGGGCAGTCACAAGGGCGAGTTGTACAATCAGTATGACAAGGCAGGCAAATGGACGGGCTGTCTGTCCGATGCCGATTCAGCCGAGCTTGACGCAAGCAAAGCCGTCTATCTGCCGGGACCGGCGGGGTCATTGACGATCCATAACTGCCGAACCATCCATGGCTCCAAACCGAATCTGTCGAATGCCGGCCGTCCGCTGCTGCTCAATGTTTATTCTTCAGCCGATGCCATTCCCTATACACACAACCCGTTGTATTCAAAATATGACCAGGCAATTGTAATGGGAGATCGTGCCCTCTGGGCTGATCATGATCCTCGCCCCTGTCTGATGCCGCCCGATTGGGGCGGAAATTATTCCTCGATCTTCGCGCTGCAGCAGGGCGAACAAGCGGGGATGATGTAAGCCGCAGCGTTGGAATAAATATTGTATGAATGATGTATCTGTAATATATCATATAGAATGTGTTAGGGTTGCAGTGCCCCCGTTGTGGTCCGGTGCTGAAGCAAGAATGTGAGAGGGTTTAATCATGATGACTGCACGCCAAACTAACTTCCGTCAGGTTTACCGGTCGCGCATTGCCGGCTGGTACAATGGGCCGGTCCACGTGTTTGTGATTTACACAATCGGGCTGACGGCTCTTTGGATTTATTCGCAGTTTATCAGCAATCCAACGTGGCTTGAATGGTCAATCGTCCCGGCAACATTCTTGATGTGCAATATCTTTGAATGGTTCCTGCACAAATATGTGATGCACAGACCGCATACCAATCCGGGACTGCGCGCGATTTATGAACGTCACACCCTTAATCACCACCAGTTCTTTACGGATCAGGAAATGCGGTTTCGGGATCACAAGGACTGGCGTGTCACGTTCTTCCCGCCATATGCCCTGGTCGTGTTCATTCTGATGTCATCAATTGGCGTCGTGGTGCTGAACGTCATAGCCTCACAGAATGCAGCCTGGCTGTTTATTTCATCAACGACATCAATGTATCTGATCTACGAATTCATGCATTTTTGCTGCCATGTGGATGAAAACCTGTTCGTCCGCTGGTGCCCGCTGGTCAATACGCTGCGCCGTCATCATACCGCGCACCATAATGACAAGATCATGATGGAGCGGAACATGAACCTGACGTTCCCGATTGCGGACTGGCTGTTCGGCACATCGGATCTGGACCGGGGTTTGCTCGGCCACCTGTTCAATGGATACAACACGGACCACCTGCGGAAAGACCTGCGGGCGATCCCGTTGCGACCCGATGAAGCCGCAGCGTCACCAATGCCGGCTGAATAACCGATTGACCATGGGGAGCACTAGACGATGCCTGTAAAGATAAAGGTTTTCATCTCGGTCATGGCGCTTGCTGTGGTCGGCGGGTTCTCGCTCATGAACCTGAATGGCGGCAACGAGACCGTCGGCTATGTCGGCCTTGGTCTGGCAGCGCTGATGGTGCTGGCCATGTGGATTTTTCCGGAAACCGGCAAGGTCAGGCGATAACCGATCAGTTGTGACGGGATCGGGTGCCGCTGATCAGGATGTGACGGTGGCGCGAGTGAAGGATTCCACGTAATCAACAAGTTTGTCGCTTGCTGATGCAGCGGCCTCACCGTCGCCTTTGGCGATGGCTTGTGCCAGCTTGGCGTGCAGTCCGGCGGTCAAGGGCAAGTCAGCTGTTTCTTTGTAATGCATATACCAAAAGCGCCGGGACAGGCCGTGCATGAGACCGATCGCACGATTCGCATATTCATTGTGCGCCGCCAGTGCCATCAATTTATTCAATTCATCGTCATAGCGCATAAATGAAAGATCATCCTTTTCAGCGGATGCTTTCTCGATGCCATCGGCGATGGCTTTAAACTTGGCACGTTCCTGGTCGGTGGCGCGCTGTGCTGCGGACCGCGCGATCAATCGTTCAAGCTCACGGCGCACTTCAAGCAGCAAGAGTTGCTTGCGCGGATTGATGTCCGACACCAGAATCCCTTTTCTGGGCAGGATCGTTACCAGTCCTTCCCGGGCAAGTCTTTGCAGGGCTTCGCGAATTGGCGTGCGGCCGATCCCGAGTTCCTGTGACAGTGCAACCTCGGAGAGAACCTCGCCGGGCTCCAGCTGCAGTGTAACGATCAATTCCTCAAGTGCTGAATAAGCCTTGTCCGTCAGGCTGTCTGTGCGCTTTTGCCCCGGCTTTCGTGATGCTGATGGTGTCGGTTCGGATTTTACCATAGGCGTGAATAGACTTTCCTTTGAATGATATCAAAAGATTATATCTGTTTGCGCTTTTCTACCATAGTCACGAACTTTTCGTATTCCGCATCATTCACACTATAGGTGTGGTCATCATCCGGGAATTTGCCGGCTTTGACTTCGCGGACGTATTCGGAAATACCACTGACGGCAACTTCCGTCAGTTTGGCATAGCGTTTGGTGAATTTTGGTTTGAAGTCGGTAAACACGCCGAGCAGATCATAGCACAACAGGATCTGGCCGTCCGTGCCGACGCCGGCACCGATGCCGATGGTCGGGATCTCAAGCTGCTTGGAGATGACCTCGGCGATTTTACCGGGGACGGCTTCGAATTCCAGCATGAAGCAGCCGGCATCCTGAATGGCCAGGGCATCTTCCAAAATCTTGAATGCCGCGTCCGCCGTTCGCCCTTGAATTTTGAAACCGCCGAACATGGCTACGGTGTGAGGTGTCAGCCCGATATGGGATGCCGTCGGAATACCGGCATCGACGAGCGCTTTGAGAATATGCGCCTGACTTTTGCCGCCTTGTGGTTTGACGGCGTCAGAGCCGGCATCCTGCATGAAACGTGCGGCGTTTCTGAGTGCGCTTTCCACGGTGCTGTAGCTTTGATAGGGCATGCAGCCGAGCACAAACGTGTTGGGTGCCCCCCGACGGACGGCCTGGGCATGCATGATCATCATGTCCATGGTTGCCGGGATGGTATTGGCATGGCCGTGTGCAATCATCGCCAGACTGTCACCGATGACGGCGACGTCGACGCCGGACATCTCTGCCCATTGCGCCGAGGTGTAGTCCGGAACGGACATATAGACCATCTTCTCGCCGGTATGTTTGGACTCGCGAATTTCGGTGATGGTGCGCTTTTTGCGCTCGGTTTTCTGGATGTCCGCCACGTTTACTTTCCCCCTGATATTATAATAATATATTAAAGGAATGTTACGTTTCGCGCGACGTTTGGTCAACCGGGACATAAGGTGTCAGGGGCGATCGGGAATGATTCAGGGATTGGAACTGCCACCTCTCTGGCCGGCCATTTTGTTTGGTGTTGCAATGCTTGCCGGTGTCATCAGTGCGGTGGTGTTCTCTGGGCATTTTCCTCTCGATCCGGCGCAAATCGGCTCGCAATCGCTTCGTGGGCGAAAGCTGGCGCTCGCCATGCTTGGTATCGCAACGCTGAGCATTCTGGGTGTTGCCGGAAGCCTTGGATTCGATAAATTACCCTGGTACGCAGCCATCCTGATTGGTGGATTGGCGGTTCTCGCAGGACCTCTGGTTGAGCAATTGCTCCCCTTGCGGTTCAGGTCAGATACGGTCGGGCTTTGCATCATCAGTTCAATCGTTCTGGCCTTGGCAGGTGCAATCTTAACACGGGCCTAACAGTGGTTTTGGGTTCCCATTATTGTATTTTGGACGATCACTTTTGTCTGAACCGCAATATTA
>JANRAT010000192.1 GCA_030727885.1 Rhodospirillales bacterium
GGCCAGCGAGACACCGAGCAAGGCATTGGCACCGAGGCGGCTTTTGTTGGCCGTGCCGTCCATTTCGATCATCACGTTGTCGATGAAGACCTGTTCTTCAACGTCGACACCGGCAAGGGCTTCAAAAATCTCGTTGTTGACCGCCGCAACGGCCTTCAGCACACCCTTGCCGCCATAGCGTTTCTTGTCGCCGTCGCGCAGCTCGACCGCTTCGTGCTTGCCGGTCGAAGCGCCCGACGGCACTGCGGCCCGGCCCATGACACCGGTTTCCAGCAAAACGTCGACCTCAACGGTCGGATTGCCTCGGGAATCAAGAATTTCACGGGCGGTGATGTCGATGATAGCTGTCATAGCGATAAACCTTATCAGTAGCGGCAGGAAATATGGATGCATTGGCACCGGGCATTTTCTTGCGCCGGGCGGACATCTGATACCAATTCCACCCCGTTCGATCAATCAATCAATGATTTTCGGCAAATGTAGTATAGCGATAACACCCGCAGTGCGCGGCATTTTGCTAATATTTACCTCCCGAAAACAAAAACAGACATCCAGGGAGACAAGCTATGGGTAAGAAAATTCTGATGATTACCGGTGATTTCACCGAAGATTACGAAACGATGGTGCCGTTCCAGACCCTGCAGGCCTGCGGCCATAGCGTCGATGCGGTATGCCCGGACAAGGCTGCCGGCGATAGCGTTGCCACGGCGATTCACGATTTTGAAGGCGATCAGACCTATTCCGAAAAGCGCGGTCACAATTTCGCCCTCAATGCGACCTTTGCCGATATCAACGTCAGCAACTATGACGCGCTGGTCATTCCCGGTGGCCGGGCGCCTGAATACCTGCGCCTCAATCCGGCGGTGATTGCCATGGTGAAGCATTTCTTCGACGCCAATAAGCCGGTCGCGGCGATTTGTCACGGTGCACAGCTGCTGGCGGCAGCGGGTGTGCTCAAGGGGCGCAATTGCTCGGCCTATCCAGCCTGCGCACCGGAAGTGACAGCCTCCGGCGGCACCTTTGTCGAGCTTGAGGTGACAGACGCGACAACCGATGGCAATCTTGTCACCGCGCCTGCATGGCCGGCCCATCCAAGCTGGCTGGCCCAGTTCATGGCGATTTTGACCTGATCGGTTGAAGTCACGACATGGCAGCAGGCAGGGAAAGGAGATTTCCATGTGCCAATTGTTTATCGGCGCCGACAGCGAGCTGTGGGAAAGCCGGACCAAGTCACTCAGGATCGACGGCGCCGCAACCAGTGTGCGGATCGAGAACTTTTTCTGGGCTACTCTGGAAGAGATCGCCATTCGCGACGGCATGACGGTCAATCAGCTGATCACCAAGCTGTATCACGAATCCATCGATGCCGAGCACGATCTCGGTAACTTCACATCATTCCTGCGCGTTTGCTGTGCCCGCTATCACGCGCTGATGGCGGCCGGTGATGTTTCCAATTCGCTCGACGATGCGCTCGGCACAATGGCCGCTGCGGACATCCTGTCGCGCGAAAAGTCACGCCGGCAATCATCGATGCTGCTCAAGGCAGAACGCCTGGCGGCACATGAATTGAACTGAAGGTTCGCTTGGAAGCTTAGACGTTGTTGGCGAGGGTTTCCGGCGCCGGGCTTGATTTGGCCAGCGCATCGAACGCCATCAAATCCTTAAGAACGCCTTCCAAGCGATTGATCGGAATCATGTTTGGGCCATCGGAGGGAGCGTTGTCCGGATCTTCGTGGGTCTCCATGAAGACGGCGGCGATGCCGAGCGATACGGCGGCACGCGCCAGCACCGGGGCGAATTCACGCTGCCCGCCGCTGGAGTTGCCCTGCCCGCCCGGCTGCTGCACCGAATGGGTGGCGTCGAACACGACCGGGCAGCCGGTCATGTTCTTCATCGTCGGCAGACCCCTGAAATCGGTGACCAGCGTGTTGTAGCCGAAGCTGGCGCCGCGCTCGGTGACGGTGACCTGTTCGTTGCCGGTGCTCATGATCTTGTCGACGACGTTCTTCATGTCCCAGGGGGCGAGAAATTGCCCCTTTTTGACGTTAATCGGCTTGTTTGTGTGACCGGCAGCCAGCAATAAATCGGTCTGCCTGCATAAAAATGCAGGAATTTGCAGGATGTCGACAGCTTCGGCGACGGCGGCGCAGTGCACCGCTTCGTGCACATCGGTCAGAACCGGCAGCCCGGTCACGTCGCGGATTTCCCGGAAAATCGGCAGTGCATCCTCAAGGCCGATGCCGCGCTGGCCCTTGAGACTGGTGCGGTTGGCCTTGTCGTAGGACGTCTTGTAGATCATCCCGATACCGAGTTTGTCGCTTAATGCTTTGAGTTCGCTGGCTATTTTCAGCGCATGGTCTCGTGTTTCCAGCTGGCACGGACCGGCAATAATGGTCAGTGGCAAGTTGTTCGCGAGGCTCCATGGCCCGACTTTGACGGTGCGTTGTTCGGTCATGGTCATCTGATACTTCGTAAAGCCGCTCCGGGAAAGGATTTTAGAAACCTCATCGTTAACATTCACACTTCGATCCTAGCCGAAGCATAACTGATATCAACTGTGTCAAAGTGCCACCTTCAACAATGGAGACGCCCGATGATCACATGCTTTATCAGATACCATATCGACCCGACCAAGAAGGCACAGTTTGTGCAGTACGCCCGCAATTGGGGCGAAGCGATCCCCCGCTGCGGCGCCGATCTGATCGGCTATTACGCGCCGCATGAGGGATCTTCGACGCTGGCTTACGGCGTCTATAACATTGAAAGCCTGGCCGCTTACGAGGCATACCGCAATCGCCTGTCGGCAGACCCGCTCGGTCGCGAAAACTATGAATTCGCCCAGCGCGAAAAGTTCCTGCTCCGCGAAGACCGGACGTTCCTTACGCTGGCATCGTCTGAAAGCTAGACCAGCCTGGACTGATTGACCGAAGCGCGGATGAACGAGGTGAACAGCGGGTGCGCATCGAACGGTTTGGATTTCAGTTCCGGGTGGAACTGCACGCCGATGAACCAGGGATGATCCGGGTATTCGACGATTTCCGGCAAAATACCGTCCGGTGACATGCCCGAGAAAATCATCCCGGCCGCTTCCAGGCGTTTTTGGTAGTCGGTGTTGACCTCGTAGCGATGGCGGTGCCGCTCGGAGATGGTTTTGGTCCCATAGATGCTGCGGACCCGGCTGTTTTCCTCAAGATCACAGGCATAGGCGCCGAGGCGCATGGTGCCGCCGAGATCGCCGTCGGTCTGGCGTTTTTCGAGCGCGTTGCCCTTCAGCCATTCGGTCATCAGGCCGACCACCGGTTCGGCCGTCTGGCCGAATTCTGTTGAGCTGGCGCTTGGAATGCCGGCCAGATTGCGGGCTGCCTCGATCACCGCCATCTGCATGCCGAAGCAGATGCCGAAGTACGGAATGCCCCGTTCGCGGGCAAACTTGGCTGCGAGAATCTTGCCTTCAGCGCCGCGTTCGCCAAAGCCGCCCGGCACCAGAATGCCGTGCGTGCCTTCAAGGTATTCAAGCGGCGTGTCGCCTTCGAATATCTGGCTGTCGATCCAGTTCAGCTTGACCCGTACATTGTTGGCGATGCCACCGTGATCAAGCGCTTCGGACAGCGATTTATAGGCATCCAGCAGACCGGTGTACTTGCCGACCACGGCAATCGAAACCTCGCCTTCCGGCTTGGTCTTGCGCACGTGAATGTCTTTCCAGACGGTCAGGTCCGGCGGCGGTGCCTTGATGCCGAAATGCCGGCAGACGACGTCGTCCATGCCTTCATCGTGATAGCGGATCGGCACTTCGTAGATGCTTTTGGCATCAAGCGCCGGGATCACGGCTTCTTCGCGGACATTGCAGAACAGCGCGATCTTGCGTCGGTCACCGTCCGGTAGCGGATGCTCGGAGCGGCACAGCAGCATGTCCGGCTGAATCCCCAGCGATAGCAGTTCCTTGACCGAATGCTGGGTCGGCTTGGTCTTCAGCTCGCCGGCAGCGGCGATATAGGGGATCAGCGTCAGGTGCACATACATGGCGCGTTCACGGCCAAGCTCGTTGCCGAGCTGGCGGATCGCTTCGAGGAACGGCAGGCCCTCGATGTCGCCGACGGTGCCGCCGATCTCGACAAGGATGAAATCCTCGTTCTCGAGGTCGGAAACGACGAAATTCTTGATCGCATCGGTGACGTGCGGGATGACCTGAATGGTGGCGCCCAGATAATCGCCGCGGCGTTCCTTGGCGATGACGTCGGAATAGATCCGCCCGGTCGTCACGTTATCGGATTTCTTCGCGCCGACGCCGGTAAAGCGCTCGTAATGGCCAAGATCAAGGTCGGTCTCGGCACCGTCATCGGTGACGTACACCTCGCCATGCTGATACGGGCTCATGGTGCCCGGATCGACGTTGAGATAAGGGTCCAGCTTGCGCAACCGGACCTTGAACCCGCGCGCTTGCAAAAGCGCACCGAGTGCTGCTGAGGCTAGACCTTTTCCGAGGGAGGAGACCACGCCGCCAGTGATAAAAATGAATCGCGTCATGGGAGGACACCATACATCAACAAACGGCTCTGCCAACTGTTGAAATTTTGCACGCAAGGGGACAGTTCCGGCGCTGACTGGCCGGTCGACTTGAAGCCTTGATTTTCCATTAGTTTTGCGGTTTTGGCGCGTCGGGCTGCGGCGCAGTCGGCGTCGTTGACGGCGCGGACGGAGTCGCCGACGGGGCCGGTGCCTTATCAAGAATCGATGTCGATTCGCGACCGGCGCTGGCCATGATGCCGAGCGTGATGCTTGTAATGATGAAACAGGTCGCCAGGATCGCCGTGGTCCGGGTCAGAACGTCGGCTGCTGCCCGACCGGACATGAAGCCGCCGCCACCACCGCGGAACTCGGGGTTGTACTC
>JANRAT010000193.1 GCA_030727885.1 Rhodospirillales bacterium
CACCGATCCAGACACGATGACCAATGCAGGATGTTTCCGCCCGATCAGCCTGCACCTGCCGGAAGGCTCGATCGTCAATCCGACAGAACCCGCACCGGTCAACGCGCGGACGGCAACGATCAAAAGAATTGCCGGGGTGATTTTGGGGGCGCTGCGTCAGGCGCTGCCTGACAAAATCCCGGCAGACGATTGCGGCGAAATGCTGGCTCTGATGTTCGGCGGCAAATGGCCGGGCGGCAAAACCTTCGTGATCGGTGAATTGATCGGCGGCGGCAGCGGTGCCAGCACCCGTTCAGACGGCGTTGATGTGATTGAAACCGATGTCACCAACTGCATGAACCTGCCCGCCGAATCCATGGAGATGGAGGCGCCGATCCGTGTTCACCAGATTGCGCTGCGTGAAGGCTCAGGCGGTGACGGCGAATTCCGGGGCGGCTTGGGCCTGATAAAGGAATACGAGGTTCTGGCCGATGAAGTGCGGGTCACGCACCGCGGGGAAAGACATTTCTTTGCACCGAGCGGCGCCAATGGCGGCGCGCCCGGCGCCATGGCTGAATCTGTCATCAACCGGAAGTCCGGAGAAGAAATCACCATCCCTTCGAAGCTGATGGAAACCCTCAAAATGGGCGACCGCCTTGTCATCACGACGGCAGGCGGCGGCGGCAACGGTGACCCGGCAGCGCGTGCCAGAATTTCACGGGAACACGACCGTGATGACGGCAAGGTTGCCGTTTCCCACTAAGCGAGCACAAACACGGCCACGAAGCCGTCGGCCATTTTAACTCTTTGATACACTCTGATTCTATGGGTTCTGTCCCGGTCAGGCTATAGTGAGCGCTGGATTGGCTGTTTCAGGCTTGCTTTCGTGGCCCATTACAAGAATTTGCAACAATCAGCGGGGATAACTGCGGCTTTTTTATCTTGCCCGGGCCATGTATCCTGTTTGACCAACGAAGCGCAAAGTCGATTCCGCAAGAATCTGCTCAATCGCGGGATCGCAGTCATTGAATAGTTATTGGATCGTTTAAGATGAAGCTTCGGAACTGGCAGCAGAAAATAATCGACGACTTTCCGTCGATCTCCGCCAAATACAAAAGATTCATCCTGAAAGCGCCGACCGGCGCCGGAAAAACGGTTCTTGCCCGGCAGATCGTCGATCAGTTCTATACCGGCAAAAAGGTCATTGTGCTATGCCACCGGCTTGTTCTGCTGGACCAGCTGCAGACGGCACTGAGCCAGAACCGACGGGTGCGGACCCTTGCCGTATCCGACAAGGGCAAGGCTTTTGAAGATTATGATATCCTGCTGTCGACCAGCATGCGCGCCAGAGAAGTCCTCGACGATGCGATCCCCAAGGCCGACCTGATCATTGTCGATGAGGCGCATCGCGTTTCGCCGAATGGCCGCGGCTACAAGCGGATCATCGAGAAATTCCAGCGCGACGGCAAACCCACCGCCCACTTCATGGGACTGACGGCATCGCCCGAACGCAGAACCGGCGACCAGCGCGATCAGCTGAACCTCGCCTTCGATGCGATCATCGACTGCGCGGATATCGAAGAGCTGATTTCCGAAGGCATTCTTGTGCAGCCCCACTACCGGCCGCACTTCGTCCATGATCTCGACCTGGAAGACATTGATGTCAGCTCGGGAGAATTCCCGGTTTCCAGGCTGACCGATGAAATCATCAAGTCATCAATGCTGGATTATGCAACGCATGCCTATCTGGAGGAGCGCCAGAACGTCGGCCGAACACCGATCTCGGCATGGTTCTGTCCGGACATCCGTGTCGCCGAAATTACCCGCGATCATATCGAACGGTTCGACATTACGGCGGCGATCATTACGGCGGGCACGCCTCTCAAGGAGCGCCGCCGCATTCTCTCCGGGCATGCAACCGGCGAGATCGAGGCGCTGGTTTCGGTCGGCGTGCTGACCGAAGGCTGGGACAACCCGGAATGCAATATCATTGTTCACATGCGCCCGACACTGTCGAAGGTCTTGTGGGGGCAATCCGTTGGCCGTGGCCTGCGTTCGGCGCCGGGCAAGGACAAGTGTGTCGTCATCGACGTCAGTTCCAACTGGACCACGTTCGGCCCGGTCGAAAAGCTCAAATGGACGTTGTGGAGCCCGCCCCGGTCATTCCTGCAGTATCAGAACCGCTTCAACTGGATCGGCCAGCAGCAGGATGATGAAGACCGTCCGGAAACCTATCTGCTGTGCAAGAACGATGTCGCCAAGGGGCGGCCCTGTTCGCACATCTATAAAAAGAACGAGAACGAGGGCGATGCCTGTCCGGTGTGCGGCATTTACTCGGCCATCGACATTTATAAAGAGCGTCGGCTTGATCTGACGTTCAATGACAACAAGCTGCACAAAGTCTTCTTCTCGAAAGCGCCTGAGATTTTTGCCGGTTTGAACATCTCGGTCTGGAACAGTCTCGGCGAGAGTGCCTGGCGCACCGCCACGCAAAAAGAGATCGCCTATCTGTTGTTCTGCGAAGCGTTTGTCAGGGCTTCGGAGGAGATCGCCGAGTCTGAAGGGGAATACTGGGCGTCGACCCTGCAGACCGAAGCCGAAATCCGTGGCGATCTGCTGGAACATGGGCGCAGTGTGCAAAAGCAGATGGCCTTCGATCTGGCATGGATTGCCGATGGCCTTGAGACGCGCCGGGAAGTGCGGACCCTGCAGGCGAATTACGGCGTTGCCCTGATCGGCCCGGTGCTTGAGGCGATGACGCGCAGCCAGAGCGAGACCAAATACCAGCGCGCCGTCAAGATCACCGAACGGCTGGTGACGCTCGGCTGCTCGGTGAATGACGATCTGCCGTATTTCCAGGCGGCAAAATCATAGGCGCTGGGGATCAGTGCCGTGCCAGGGCGACGATATAGCGCGCCGGCCGGGTTGCTGAGGGATTGGTATACGAGCAGGCGCGCGCAGGCTGCAGATCAAACGACAGGCAATCACCGGCGTCGAGGGTGTTTTCCTCAAGGCCTTCCCTGATAACCAGCTGCCCTGTGAGCATCCAGACAATTTGCCCGCCTAAAAAAGAATATGCCGAAGCCGGATAGCTGACGCTGGCGCCGGGCGGCAGGTCAATCTGCACCAGTTCGGGATCAACCCCGGGGGGAGACAGGGAGCGGCGCTGATAACCTGTTGCCGGGTCGGTCCACAGGGCCTGATCGGAGAGGCGATTGATGCGCCCGTTGGTGCCGTCCTTTTCCGCACGCGCCAGCAGGGTCGAAAGCGTCAGGCCGAAAGCGCCGGATAGCCGGCCCAGCAAATCTGCCGTCGGGCTGGCTTCAGCCCGCTCGACCTTGCTGATCATGGCGCGCGATACGCCCGATACGTCGGCCAGTGTCGCAATACTCATGCCGCGTGATTCGCGTTCCAGTTTCAGACGCTGGGCAATCAGGCCACGCAAAGGATCATCAGCGGGTGTCTCGTTGATCATTATAGTAGACATAAGTATAATTTAGTAGATATACAGACAAATGATCAACACTGATTTCAGAATTCTATCGACAAGTATGACTGGCGTGCGCTGTGGCTGATCTGCCTATCGGCCATAACGGCGGGCCGCCGCTGGATGATGACCCGGGCAAGGCCTGGCGCCTTTGGTGCTGGAAACGCGCCCTCAAACAGGTATGGAAGGCGCCACCGCGGGAAATCGTGCTGCGCAGAATAGCGCGCGCAGAACGGCTCGGCATGACCTATCATGAATACACGCTTGAGATCCTTGAGCGGGGCCGGCAACCCTGACGGTCACGACTGCGTGACCCTGACGGATTGATCAAAAAAATCATTGACCCATGCGCTGGTCGCTCCAACATTATACGTAACAAAAGAAACGTAATGACGTTCAATAAATAAGACGGGGGGAATATGTCGGGCAAACCAGCCATCCTGGTAGGACGCAAACTGCCGCCTGCGGTCGAAGCGCGGTTGCTGCGTGATTACGAACCGATCCTCAATCCTTCAGACAAAGTCTATACAGCCGAAGAAATCATTGCGCTTTCTTCCCGTGTTGATGCGATCTTGCCCTGTCACACCGAGCATCTGCCGGCCGACGTGATTGCCCGCCTGTCAGACCGGGTCAAGGCGATCGCCAATTTCTCGGTCGGCTATGATCACGTTGATGTTGCAGCGGCAAAAAAGCGCGGCATTATCGTCACCAACACCCCGGACGTGCTTTCCGATGCCACTGCTGAAACCGCGATCCTGCTGATGCTGGCTGCGGCCAGACGGGCTTCGGAAGGGGAGCGGCTGGTCCGCTCGCAGGGCTGGAAGGACTGGTCACCGTCGTTCATGGTCGGCACCCAGATCACCGGGAAACGCTATGGCGTCATCGGCATGGGCCGGGTCGGTCAGGTCGCGGCAAAGCGCGCGCGCGGCTTTGATATGGAAATCCATTATTATAACCGCAAGAAACTGGACCCGGCGCTGGAGCAGGGGGCGACGTTCCACGCCAATGTCGATGATCTGCTGGCCAACGCCGATGTGTTGTCGATCCATTGCCCGGCGACAGCCGAAACCAGGGGGCTTTTGAATGCCGAGCGGATCGCCAGATTGCCCGATGGCGCGGTGATCGTGAACACCAGCCGCGGTGCAGTGGTCGATGACGAGGCGCTGATCGCCGCCCTTAAATCGGGCAAGATTGCCGCTGCCGGCCTGGACGTTTTCAATGGTGAGCCGGAAAACATCCATCCCGGCTATCGGACGCTGGACAACGTTTTTCTGCTGCCGCACATCGGCAGTGCAACAAAAGAAACCCGCGACGGCATGGGATTTCGTGCCCTTGATAACCTGGATGCGATATTTGCCGGTAAGGAGCCGAAAGACCGCGTTGC
>JANRAT010000194.1 GCA_030727885.1 Rhodospirillales bacterium
ATGGAAGCACACGCGGCATAGGCATCGGCGGCGAACCAGACCCGGTCGCGGATATCGGACTCGCGGCCATCCAGAAAAATCGCATTCACGGCCGGCGCGAATTCCTTGATTGCATCCCGATAAGCCCGTTCGATCTTTTCGTTATCGAACCAGCCGGCCTGCAAAAGATGAATGCGCACCCCGGTACGGCGCGCCGCAGATTCAAGGGCAAGGTACAATGGCGTCGGATGTGCCCGTTGATAAAAGGCAAAGTTTCCTGTCGTCAGAACGCAAAAATCATCATCGCGAATGCCTAGACGCCGGCGTACCCCTTCGCGAAGACTGCGTGTGTCATCAGTGTCGGCAAATGTCTGCGAATTGATCCCCGGCGGCACGACATAACTGACGCCACCGAAACCATGCGTGCCCCCCATTCTCTGGCCGAGATAGTCAGCCTGCGTCTGGATCAGGCGTTCGGCCGCCTGCTTAATGGTTTTGGACGGATAGATCATCGCATCCCACGGCTGAGCCGGAGCAATCAGCAAGTCACAAAGTGCCCCCTGTGTTGCCGCACTGCCAAGATGTTCAACCTCGCCGACTACCGAATACTGACGCTGTCCCAGCGTTCTGCGTCGCCACATAAGCGGTGCGATTTCAGCTCCGGACAGACGCAGCACAGGGGCTTCCAAAAATCCCTTACGGTCACCGGGTGCCACATACCGGCATTCCCGGCTTTCTGTGTCGGCTTTCGCGACCCGGCTGACGAAATCATCGAAATCTTCCGGATCATGGGACTGGCAGTAAAAACCGGCAGCACCGCTGTGCTTGACGAAAGCCCCAAGGAAAGACCCGGCCGGACGGGGTCTGGCGTCGATTTCACGGCGATAGAAATGCACGGCGTTCTCAGCCGTGCTTTGCGGCGATTTGCTGAATTTATGCTGTTTTATCGGTTTTATATGTATAGCCATAAACCGTTCCCCGGGGGGCGATTGATCAGAACAGATGCTGGCCGCCGGTCACCCATATTTCGGTGCCGGTGACATAACGGCTGTCATCTGAACATAGATAAAAGATCGTCCCGGCAACATCGGCAGGGGTGCCCATGCGCTGTAACGGTATGCGTGGAATCAGCAGATCATACTCGGGCCCGACCATCTCGGTTTCGATTTCGCCAGGGGCGACGGCATTGACCCTGACCTCAAGCTCGGCAAACTCGTTGGCCATCTCGCGGGTCAGGCCTGACAACGCGGTTTTAGAAATCGAATACGCCGATCCCGCGAACGGATGAATATAGTGCCCGGCAATGGACGTGATATTGACGATGGCCCCCTTGCCCTTGTGCAGTTCAGTGGCAAACCCGCGTGACAACTTGAGGGGGGCGAAGAAATTAAGCTCGAACACATCATGCCAGGCATCCAGATCGCCATTGAGAATGCCGAGGCGTTCCTTGTAGGGCGTTTTCGGCGACATCCCCGCATTGTTGATCAGGGCATGCAAAGGCGCCCCATCAAGGGCTTCCTTGGCTTCCTTAATGAAATTCTGAATGCTTGCGTCATCGCCGAGATCGGTCGGGATATGGCACGTCCACTTGGGCTCGCGCTTGCAGGCCTCAGGCGTGTCTTCTCTGGAGCACGTGATGATATTCCAGCCCCGCTCCAAGAACAGCCGCGCCGTATAATGACCGATTCCCCGGCTGGCGCCTGTGATGATGACGGTCTTGCGTTCTTCGGATTGGTCCTGGGTTTTTTCCATGCCGTGACGGTACTTGAAAGCAGCCCCGCTGGCCAGTCTCAGTAAGCATCATTTCAATGGCAAAAGGTGAAATTCCGGCGATGACGCGGCATATAAAGCGGCTATGATGGGTCATGTGCTCAAACTTCGAACTTAACGCAACGCCCAGCGACATTGCGTCGGCATTTGGCCTTGATGAAGAACCGCCGCTGCCGAACAAGGCTGATCTGCGCCCAACCGATCTTTCGTTGATCATAGGGTCAGGGAAAAGCGCAGGGCTGCTGCCATGGGGCCTTGCCGTCGATTGGTCGAAACAGCCGATGATCAATGCACGAAGCGAGACCCTGACAGAAAAACCGACCTTCCGGGGTTTGTTGGAAAGCCGCTGTGTGGTGCCGGCCAGCGCCTATTTCGAATGGCGTAAAACCGAGGATGGGAAAAAGCGCAAGAACACCATTCATGCGCCAGACGCGGCGATCTTGGCGATGGCCGGCCTGACGAACGGTGAACGCTTCACTATCGTTACCTGCACGCCATCGCCGGGGATAGCACACATTCACAACAGGATGCCTGTCATTCTGCCGCCCAGCCGGATTGATGCATGGCTGAGTACTGCGCCGTTCAAGGATGTCGCCAACGCTCTGGTGCCGTACGAAGGCCCACTGGCCTATGAGGAAGAAACCCCGCCGGCGCCGCTACAGGCGGATCTCTTTGGCTGATCTGGCATTTAACATTGAACGTCACCCTGAACTTGATTCAGAGTCCATGCCAATCAAGTAGTTTACGCACAGCACTATGGATCATGAATCAAGTTCAGGATGACGGTTGTGATTTAATGTCATGCTTACGGCTGTACTGCATTATCAGAAAAAATTCAGCCGCACTGACCGCGGTGGCGCAGGAACTGATCGGCGAGCACACAGGCCATCATCGCTTCGCCGATCGGCACAGCACGGATGCCGACGCAGGGATCGTGGCGCCCCTTGGTGGAAATTTCGGTCTCGTTGCCGTTTTTATCAATGGTTGAACGCGGCGTCAGGATCGAGCTGGTCGGCTTGACCGAGAAACGCACAACGACATCCTGCCCGGACGAAATACCGCCGAGCACGCCACCGTTGTTGTTCGACGTGAAAACCGGCTTGCCATCGACCATCCGCATCTCGTCGGCATTTTCCTCGCCGGTCAGGCGCGCAACATCCATGCCGGCGCCGATTTCCACACCTTTGACGGCATTGATGCTCATCATCGCCGAAGCCAGTTCGGAATCCAGTTTGCCATAAATCGGTGCACCCCAGCCTGCCGGTACACCAGAGGCAATGACTTCGATAACAGCACCGACGGACGATCCGCTTTTGCGGATACCATCCAGATAGCTGGCAAATTTTTCTGCCGTCACGGCATCCGGCGCAAAAAACGGATTCTGGTCGACCGCATCCCAGTCACGCACATCCGTGGGTACAGCGAGGTCACCCATACGGATCAGGCCACCACGAATGACAATGCCGTCACCAAGGACTTTTCTGGCAACCGCACCGGCAGCAACCCGCATCGCCGTTTCTCTGGCTGACGAGCGACCGCCGCCACGATAGTCACGGAAACCATACTTGGCGTCATAGGTATAATCGGCATGCCCCGGACGGAACTTGTCCTTGATGTCGCCGTAATCCTTCGACCGCTGATCGGTATTTTCGATCAGCAGACCAATCGGCGTGCCGGTGGTTTTACCTTCAAAGGTCCCGGAAAGGATTTTGACCTCGTCCATTTCCTGACGCTGTGTCGTGTACTTCGATTGACCCGGGCGACGCTTGTCGAGATAGGGTTGAATATCGGCCTCGGTCAGGCTCAGTCCCGGCGGGCAGCCGTCGACAATACAGCCAAGCGCCGGGCCGTGGCTTTCACCAAAGGTCGTGACCCGAAAAAGGTGGCCGAATGTATTGTGCGACATCGCTCAGACCTGATCAGACAACGGAAATATCAGGCGCATCGACGGCTTTCATGCCGACAATGTTATAGCCGCAATCGACGTGATGGGTTTCCCCTGTAACACCGCTCGAAAGCGACGATAGCAGATACACACCGGCACCGCCGATATCGTCCATATTGACGTTGCGCCGTAACGGCGAATTGTACTCGTTCCATTTCAGAATATAGCGGAAATCACCGATGCCGCTGGCTGCCAACGTCTTCATTGGCCCCGCAGACATCGAATTGACGCGAATGCCGTCCTTGCCGAGATCTTCGGCGAGATAACGCACGCTGGCTTCCAAAGCCGCCTTGGCGACGCCCATGACGTTGTAGTGCGGCATCACACGCTCGGCACCATAATACGTCAACGTCAAGAGACTGGCCCCCGGATTGAGAAGTGGCCGCGCACGCTGACAGATTGCCGTGAAGGAATAGCAGCTGATATTCATGGTCAGGGCAAAATTATCCGGCGTCGTATCGATATAGGCGCCCTTAAGCTCATCCTTGTTGGAATAGGCAACGGCATGGACAAGGAAGTCGATGCTGCCCCATTTTTCCTTCAGAACTTCGAACACTTTATCAATACTGGCGAGGTCCGTGACATCACAAGGCAGGACAATGTCAGATCCGACCGACGCTGCCAGTGGGACAACACGCTTTTGCAGCGCTTCGCCCTGAAACGTGAAGGCCAGTTCTGCGCCTTGTTCGTGTGCTGCCTTGGCGATCCCCCACGCGATGGACCGGTCGTTTGCTACGCCCATGACCAAGCCACGCTTGCCATGCATCAACGATAAAGGTTGCCCCATTTTTATTTCCTCGTCTTTTAATTCGTCTGCTCCTGAAATCGGGGCGAGACTTAAGTTATAATGCTACACTCAATATTCTGATCAAACCATGGCGGCGCACAATATGTTTCGCCAAGAGAGCTTTGCCATATAATAGGACGGCGAAGGCGTCAATCGGATGGAGTGCCCCGATGCAGGAAGATACCAGCTATAAAGAACTGGCAGACGACAGTTTCTCCAACGATTCTGCCAATATTATCAGGAATGCTGAGGAAAAAGAAAACGAAGCCGGTATCGGGGTTGTTCTGAAGGAAATCGGGGCTTTTGCAAGGTTTGCAGGACTTCGGTTCGGTGAGGACCGTTGCCTCAGAATGGCCG
>JANRAT010000195.1:0-3641 GCA_030727885.1 Rhodospirillales bacterium
GTTGCCCATATCGGCGTTGGCGATGTTGGTAGAGACCGGGACTTTCATTCTGGCGCCCCGGTTTGCCAGATCCTCGATCAGGCCGACGTCGTCCAGATACAACGCCATGCCGGCGTGCACGTGGGCATAGCCGATATCGACCATGTCCGGCGCATCGAAGGCTTCACCGAGCTGCACCAGGGCTTCCATCGCCTGACGCTCGGTCTCGCCATTTGCACCATCAAGCGCGGCACGGTCGGCATCCGACAGAAGCATGGATCAGCTCCCGACTTGCAGGCCGCCGTCGTAACGACGGAGGGCCGCCAAAATACTCAGCGCAACAATCCGGCTGGTCCGGTTGTTCTGCGGTGACGGGAAGTTCTGCGACATCATCTCGAGTTCAACCGCGTCCGACGTCACCGACAAGGTGTGGCGGGCACCCGGCAGCGTGCCGTCTGCGCGGATCCGCACTTCGGTGCGATCAAGACCGATACCGGCAAGGCCAAGCGTTACGGCGACGTTGAAATGGCGCGGGAAGTTTTCCGCAGCTTCGCGTGCGGTGCCGTCGAGCACCGGGACAGGACCTTGCATCGCCGGTCCCAGGTCGATGCCGTGTTCGGCGATGTAGGGTTCATGGGTCAGCGATGCCGGGTGGATATGCGAGGTCAGGCGCACCGACGTGATCTCGCCTTCGCGTGCGGCGCGCAGGATGTCGAGGCCGGGCAAGGTGCCGCCGGCGATCTGCAGGGTAGCCCCGCTCCGCTCGGTCAGATCAATGAGATCCATGTTGGCCGCCAGTGCCCCGACGCTGATGGCCAGAACAGTGCCACCCGCTTTCAACGTCGGCTCGACAACGTCGCGGAAACCTTCGTAAGTCGCGCATTCAACAAGTATGGCGTCATAATCCGGCGCTTCTGAAGCGTTGATGATCGGTACCGAAAGGCCGAGGGTTTTTGCCTTCGCCTGAGCTTTTGCCATATCGCGGGCGGCGATGGCGGCGATCTCGATTCTACTTGTTTTGTCTTCCGAAATTTTGCGAACGAGCTGCTCGCCAACGTTCCCGAAGCCACCAATGACAATGCGCGTTCTGTCCTTCATTGGCCTGTTCGCCCCCCAAAGATGAAACCGATTGATTTTGTATTCTATACTGTATACATATCCAGCCTGCAAGGCGTAACCCAGCTGGAAAAAGGGCGTGTACGTATGTCGGACAGAGCACCCATTACATCCCGATTAGCAGGCTTCATTGCCGGATTTTCCCCGGCAAGCTTGCCGCGCTCGGTCTTCGATTATACCCGGACCCTCGCCTACGACGGGATCGGTGTTTTGTATGCGGCAACCCACCCCAGCGTCACCGCAAGCCAGGGCATCGGCGACCTCGCCGAAGCGATTGGCGGTAGCGGCGGCGCCACCCTGATCGGACGCGGGCGCAAGATCGACTGCGTCAGCGCGGCACTCGCCAACGGCACGCTTGGCTACGCCGCCGACTATGAACCCCACCACCCGGAAGCCATCCTGCACCCGGTTGCCGTGATGGGCCCGACGGCGCTGGCCATTGCCGAAACCGAGGGACGCAGCGGCGCCGAATTTCTCGCCGCCATCGCACTCGGCTGCGAAGTGACGTACCGGGTCTCGATGGCGATGAATCCCCGCGAACTTTATGCCCGGGGGTTCCATCCGTCGGCCATCGCCGGCAGCTTCGGCGCCGCCGCCGCTGCCGCCTATCTGTTACGGCTCAACCAGGAACAGGTTGTCCGCACTCTTGGTCTCGCAGCCCTGCAGACATCCGGTCTGCTCGCCTGGCAAGACGATCCACGCGAAGATGCGCGACCGTTCCAGATGGGTCTTGCAGCGCGCAACGGCGTCATGTCGGCAATGCTCGCCAAGGGCGGCTTCGGCGCCCCCGACCGGGTCTTCGACGGCGGCCACTCGGTGCTCAATGCCTACAGCGGCGTCGCCTCCGGCGCACCGCTGACAGCGGGTCTTGGCGAGGTCTGGGACGGCGTTGCGGAACTGGCGATCAAACCATATCCCTGCGTGTCTTTCCTGCATCCCGCACTCGACGCCCTCGACGAGCTGATGCGGACGCATAAGCTCAACTCACCGGATATTGCCAAGATCGAGCTCCGCTTCGCCGAAGCCGGTGCCCATTGCGTCGATGACAACCCGCTCAAGGGACATTCCGCGCAGTACATCCTGCCGATCCGTGCCGCCATGGGCCGATTGTCCTATCTTGATCTGTTTGAAGACCGCCGCGAGACCGTCCCGGAAGTGGCAAGGCTCGCCGCCAGCGCCGGCGTGATCCGTGATCGCGGCGAGTTCGACGCCCGCTTCCCGGACTTCTATGTCGGCGAAGTGATCCTGACGCTTGCCGATGGCCGCAAGGTCTCCGCAACTTCGGACGTCGCACGCGGCTACCCCGAACGGCCGCTGCCGGCCGACGAACTGGACCGGAAATTCGCCGAGGTCGTCGGTTGCGTGGCGGTTCCAGAACGGGTCGCCCTGCTGGCCAAAACAGCCAAGGGGCTGGCTGAGGCGCCGGATGTCACGGCCCTTGCCGCCCTGCTGGGCGAGCCGCCGCACGTCCCGACACACTGATCCACCGCCGAGAGGTTTTCACCACCATGAGCAACGCCGACGAACAGATCCGCCAACCGGGCGAAATCGCAAAGGGCGGCAAGGTGCTGTATGGCGCTCCGCTCGGCATACTCATGCTGGAAGCCCGTTTCGCGCGCATTCCGGGTGACATGGGGAATGCCCGGACGTGGCCCTTCCCCGTGCTTTACCGGGTTGTTCGCGGCGCTGATCCAGAACGCGTGGTGCGCAATGGCGCCGACGGACTGCTCGATGCCTTCATCGAGGGGGCCCGTGATCTCGTCGATCTCGGCGCCGAAGCGATCACCACGAATTGCGGATTTCTGTCGATCTTTCAAAATGAAATTTCACGCGCCGTCGGCGTCCCGGTTGCCACCTCATCGATGATGCAGGTGCCCTGGGTGCAGGCGCTTTTGCCCGAAGGTCAACGGCCCGGTATCGTCACCATCAGCAGTGCGACCCTGACGGACGCGCATCTTGATGCGATCGGTGTGCCGCGGGACACGCCTGTCGAGGGCGCCGACGAATCGAGTGAATTCTTCCGCGTCATCGTCCGTGCCGAGAAAGCCGATCTTGATGTCGTGCAGGCCCGCGCCGACGTCGTTGCCGCAGCGCGTCGTCTCGTCGCCCGTCACCCCGACGTCGGGGCCATCGTCCTTGAGTGTACCAACATGGCACCCTATGCCAGTGCCGTACAGGAAGCCACCGGGCGCCCCGTTTATGACATCTATTCGCTCGTCACCTGGCTACATACAGGCCTCAGACCGCGCGTTTTTTAAACCGGTGTGCATCACGGTTGACGCGTCTTTACGACAATGCATACAATTTAGAATACAAATTAGTGCAAGGTAGGAAACAGTTCTATGGCTTCCGAAAAAGATACTAAAACGGGTGGAAAAGTAACCTCATCGGACCGCGCTTACGAGATGCTTCGGGATCGCCTGTTGCGGTTTGCTATTCTGCCTAATCAACGGATCAACGAGGTCTCGCTGGCCGCCGAGCTTAATGTCAGCCGCACACCCTTGCGCGAAGCCTTGAACCGGCTGGTCGCCGAGGGCCTGCTGATC
>JANRAT010000195.1:3651-4430 GCA_030727885.1 Rhodospirillales bacterium
ACTTGTCTTCGAACTGTTCGAAGCCCGTGTCGAAATTGAATGTAGCGTGGTCCGCCTGGCCTGCGAGCGGGCGACGGACGCCGAACTCGAGGCGTTGGCCAAATTTCTGACTGAAAGTGCTACCGAATCGCCGGATGCCTCGACCGACCGACTGATAGAGCTCGACATCGGTTTTCACGACACCCTCGCCCAGCTTGCCAACAACCGTATCCTGCGCAAGACCCTGTCAAATCTCGATGATCGCATTCACCTCATTCGCTGGATCGCCATGGAAGGCCGTCGCGACCGCACCCAGGGCGAGCATCGTGAAATTCTCGACCGCATTCGCGCCCGTGATACGGATGGTGCCGTCGCGGCAATCCGCATGCACATCATCCATCGCAAAGACGACATTCTGGCAGCCATCAAGGCAGCCTACGGGCATGTCTACACCCTGTCGGCTTGAGGCGAGGTCAGGTTTTACGTTCCGCCAATACTGAAGGACAGGAAGAACGCATGCAGCGTTATGTCATCATCGGATCAGGTTCAGGCATAGGTGCCGCTGTGGCCCGCTCGCTGGCCGGACCGCAAACCGCTCTGCTGCTGCATACCGGAGAAAACCGCGCGCGTCTGGACACTGTCGTCACAGAATGCCGCGCCAAAGGCGCTGCGGTCGAAAGCTGTATCGGCCTGACCTCTGACGAGACGCTGTTCGAGCAGGTCTCCGCATGGGCGGCGGCGATCCCCGATGGCGAACTGAGCGGCTTCGTATTTGCTGCCGGATACGCAAAAATCGGCAG
>JANRAT010000195.1:4440-4799 GCA_030727885.1 Rhodospirillales bacterium
GACAAACACCCCTGTCGACAAACTCGCCGAAGCGCTGAACGCGATGCCGATTGCCTTTCACCGGCTCGCCGCGCTTTTGGCAGCAAAACTCGCTGATCAGCGTGGCCGTATCGTCTGTGTCAGCGCGTTCGGCGCCCATCGCTCAAAATCATACAGCTACGCAGCGACGGCACCGGCCAAGGCCGCGCTTGAGGCACAGGTGCGGGTCTATGCCGCCAATCTCGCACCGCGCGGGAGTACCGTGAACGCCGTGGTGCCGGGGTTTGTCGAAAAGGAACCGGGGACACCGTCGTCCCTGACCCCGGAGCAGTGGAAAGAGGTCACCACCGGCATCCCGATGAACCGCATTGGACGGCGCG
>JANRAT010000196.1 GCA_030727885.1 Rhodospirillales bacterium
CCCCCAGTGCGGCAGCCGGAATACCGGCAATGCTATAGGCCCAGAACGCCCGCCAGTTGATCTCGCGCCACCACGCCAGCGCCTTGCCGACGTTGCCGAGCACAGCAGCGATGGCCATGATCGGCACCGCCTGCTGCGGGCCGAACTGAAAGACAAGGATAGGCAGAAGAATGATTGAGGCGCCGGTACCGATGATGCCACTGAGCGCGCCAGCTGCCAGGCCTGCGGTCAGGACAAAAATGTAACCGGTCATAGAAGACCGTAAGCGACCGCCAGCAAAAACACGCCAAGACCGATACGATAGATCACGAACGGCAGGAATGATGCCCGTTTCAGCCAGGCCATCATCAGGGCGATGGCGATCAGTGCGAAGATGAAGGACAGTCCGGCCGCGACAAACGCATCCGCCTGCAGCGTGACATCACCGCTTTTATAGATATCGATGCCGCTCAGGGTTCCTGCTGCAATGATCGTCGGGATCGACAGCAACATCGAAAAACGGGCTGCATCGGGGCGTTCCATGCCGATGAAACGGGCTGCCGTCATGGTGATACCGGAACGGCTGGTGCCCGGGATCAGGGCAATGCACTGGGCAAGACCTATGAAGATCACATCAAGATAGCGCAGATGATCGATCCTGCGGACCGTCATGCCGACCAGATCGGCTATCCACAAGAGTATGCCAAAGCCCAGCGTCGCCCAGCCGATCACCATCATGCTGCGCATCATCTCCATAGCCCCATAATGATGCAGGGCGTAGCCGGCGATCACCACCGGGATGGTGCCGACGACGAGAAACATGAACAGACGTAAACCGGGATCGGACCGGCCTTTCAGAAACCGGCCTATACCGACCAGCATGGCCGCAACATCACTATACAAATAGGCCATAACCGCGAAAAGCGTGCCCACATGCACGGCAACATCCATATCCAGGCCCTGATCCGGCCAGCCCAGAAGCTCCGGCACCAAGACAAGGTGACCCGAGGAACTGATCGGCAGAAACTCGGTCAATCCCTGTACAGCGGCTAATATGACAAGATGTAGGATAGGCATGAGCGTCCCTCGCAAGTTCTGGTGAGGTGTAGCGCGATTGCCGCCTGCTGCCAATCCGAATATTAGTACCATAATGAGACAATTAAGTAATCCACTTGGGAATTTTAGGGATGCTTTCCTAATTTTGAGACAATCTTATTGCGCAGCCCTTCGATAATTAGTAAAACATACTGACCTAATAGTACGATAACCGGACGAATATTTCCCCATCGCCCCTGATCTCGAGGTGATGTGGGACGGACAGAGCCGGGTCGTGCCGGGTGAGATGTGTTTCAGGGAGTGAATACAATGCCAGATCGAATGCAGCAATTCGTCAGAATCAACGGTGCCATGCCTGATAAGCGGGCTGCCGATGAACGCCGGCAGGATTTTGCCGAAATTTATGACGAATACGGCACCGAGTCTGCCATCGAGCAGGCGTCCCGCTGTGAACAGTGCGGCATTCCCTTCTGTCAGATTCATTGCCCGTTGCAGAACAATATCCCCGACTGGCTGCGCCTTGCCACCGAAGGCCGGCTTCAGGAAGCCTATGAAACCTCTCAGGCCACCAACACGTTCCCGGAAGTATGCGGCCGCATCTGTCCGCAGGACCGGCTCTGTGAAGGCTCCTGTGTCCTTGAGCAGTCAAAACACGGCACCGTCACAATCGGCGCCGTAGAAAAATACATTACCGACACCGCCTGGAAAGAAGGCTGGGTGAAAGCCCCCCAGGCGCGCGAAAAACTGGGCCAGTCAATCGCCATTATCGGTGGCGGACCGGCCGGCCTTGCCGCTGCCGACCGTCTGCTGGTGATGGGCTACGAGGTCCATGTCTATGACCGCTATGACCGCATGGGCGGCTTGCTGATATACGGCATCCCCAACTTCAAGCTGGAAAAGGATATCGTCGAGCGGCGCACCAAACTGCTGGCCGACGGCGGCGTCGTTTATCACCACAACTTCGAAGTCGGCCGCGACGCTTCACTGGCTGATCTCAGAGCCGAACACGATGCCGTGCTGATTGCCACCGGTGTCTACAAGGGCCGCGAGCTGCAGGCCCCGGGATCGGGCCTGAAAAACATTTTTGCCGCCATGGACTTTCTGACGGCGTCCAACCGCAAGGGTCTCGGCGATGCAGTCCCGGCCTTCGATGACGGCACCCTGAATGCCATCGGCAAGAACGTCGTCGTCATCGGCGGCGGCGATACGGCCATGGACTGTGTCCGAACCGCTGTCCGGCAGGGCGCAAAGTCGGTCAAATGCCTGTATCGCCGCGACCGCGCCAACATGCCGGGCTCGCAGCGGGAAGTTTTCAACGCCGAAGAAGAAGGTGTCGAGTTCGTCTGGCTGTCGGCACCGGAAGCTTTTCACGGCAAAACCAAACTCGAAGGTGTGCAGGCGCACCGGATGCATCTGGGCGTCGCCGATGTTACCGGCCGGCAGACCCCGGAAATGATCCCCGGTTCCAGCTTCACCATCGAAGCCGATATTGCCATCAAGGCCCTGGGCTTCGACCCGGAAGACCTGCCGACCCTGTTCGGCACACCGGAACTTGCAGTCAGTAGCTGGGGCACCTTAAAGGTCTCCGAGCCGACCAAGATGACAGCACTTGAAGGGGTTTTTGCCGCTGGTGACATATACCGCGGTGCCTCGCTCGTTGTCTGGGCGATCAAGGACGGCCGCGACGCCGCGGACGGCATTCACCAATTCCTGCAAGCGCGCGCCAAGCGCGCCGACGCAGCCTGAGGGAGGATTACACGATGAAAGATGAAATCATGGAATCTGGTCAGGAGTTCGTCGACCGCTGGCAGGAAAATGCCCACAATCTGGAACAGTTCGGGATGTACGATCCGGCTGACGAACACGCTTCGTGCGGCGTCGGCATGATCGCTACCATGAACGGCATCCCGAACCGGCGTGTCGTCACGTCGGCGATTGAAGCCCTGAAGAAAATCTGGCACCGCGGCGCTGTCGATGCCGATGGCAAAACCGGCGACGGTGCCGGTATCCATGTGCAGATTCCATGGGAATTCGTCAAGGAACACATCCGTCACACCGGCCATGAGCCCGGCGACGACAAGATTGCTGTCGGCATGATCTTTCTGCCGAAGGCCGATCTTGGTGCGCAGGAAATCTGCCGCTCCATCGTCGAAACCGAAGTGCTGCGCGCCGGATACGGCATTTACGGCTGGCGTCAGGTGCCGATCAACGTCGACGTCATCGGCGAAAAGGCCAACACGACACGGCCGGAAATCGAACAGATCATGATGTCGACCCGCGCCGACATTTCTTACGAGGATTTCGAACGCGACCTTTACGTCGTGCGCCGCCGCATCGAACAGCGCGTGCTGGCCGAACACATCATCGATTTCTACATCTGTTCGATGAGCTGCCGCTCCGTCGTCTACAAGGGCATGTTCCTGGCCGAGCAGCTGACGTCGTTCTATCCGGACCTTTTGGACGAACGCTTCATCTCGAACTTTGCCATCTATCATCAGCGCTATTCCACCAACACCTTTCCGACCTGGCGTCTGGCGCAACCGTTCCGCATGCTTGCGCACAACGGCGAAATCAACACGCTGACCGGCAACGTCAAGCTGATGAAAGCACACGAGCCGAAGATGGCGTCACCGCTGTTCGGCGAGAACATAGAAGATCTGAAGCCGATCATTCCGTCCAGAAGCTCGGATTCCGAAGCACTCGACAGTGTCTTCGAACTGCTCTGCCGCGCCGGCAGACCGGCGCCGATGGTCAAGGCGATGACGATTCCGGAATCGATTGCCCAGAACAAAACCATGAAGCCGGCGCACGAAGCGCTGTTCACGTACTGCAACGCCATTCTAGAGCCGTGGGACGGCCCGGCCGCGATTTGTGCGCATGACGGCCGTTGGGTCGTTGCCGGCATGGACCGTAACGGTCTGCGTCCGATGCGCTTCATCACCACCAGCGATGGCCTGCTGATCGTCGGCTCCGAAGCCGGCATGGTCGAAATTCCCGACAGCACCATCACCGAAAAGGGCCGCGTCGGCCCGGGCGGCATGATCGGTATCGATCTTGATGAGGGCAAGTTCTATCACGACACCGAACTGAAGGACCTGATTGCGGCCCGTGCCGATTTCTCGAAATGGACCGAACGGACGGAAATCCTCGATGAGCTGATCGAAGCGGCTGACGTCAAAGGCAGCATGCTGAGCCCTGAAGAGTTGCGCCGTCGCCAGCACTGCTTCGGGCTGACCATGGAAGACATGGAAGTAATCCTGCAGCCGATGATCGAAGGCGGCAAGGAAGCCATTGGCTCGATGGGCGATGATGCGCCGCTGGCGGTTCTTTCGGACAAGCGCCGCGGCCTGCACCATTTCTTCCGTCAGGCGTTTTCTCAAGTTACCAATCCGCCAATCGACAGCTTGCGCGAACGCCGCGTGATGAGCCTGAAGACCCGGCTCGGCAACCTCGGCAACATTCTCGACGAGGAACCCAGCCAGTGCGATCTGCTGCAGCTGGAAAGTCCGGTCCTCAACAATGCCGCCTTCGAAGCGATGAAGCGCTATATGGGCGACACCGCGGCCGAAGTGGATTGCACGTTCGTGCCGGAAGGCCCCGGCTCACTGACCGATGCCCTGACCCGTATCCGTTCAGAAGCGGAAGCCGCCGTCCGCGCCGGCAAGACGCATCTCGTGCTTTCGGATATGAACACCAATGCCGAACGGGCACCGGTGCCGATGATTCTGGCCGCCGGCGGTGTGCACACACACGCAC
>JANRAT010000197.1 GCA_030727885.1 Rhodospirillales bacterium
GTTCCTGAATGTAGTTGAAGCGAAGCTCCGGCTTTTTGCCCATCAGCTGTTCGACGAGGCGGGCGGTTTCCTTGGCCTCGATGCGTTCATCATCGGTGCTGCAGCCGGGCACCGTGACGCGGATCAGGGTCCGGTTCGCCGGCGACATGGTGGTTTCCTTGAGCTGCGCAGGCGGCATTTCGCCCAAGCCCTTGAAGCGGCTGATCTCGACCTTGCCGCGGCCCTTGAATTCCGTTTCCATCAGTTCTTCGCGGTGAGCATCGTCGCGTGCATACAGCGTCTTGCCGCCCTGGCTCAGGCGGTACAGCGGCGGCAGCGCCAGATACAGGTAACCCTGTTCGATAAGCTCCGGCATTTCCTGATAGAAGAACGTCATCAGAAGCGAGGCAATGTGTGCGCCGTCGACGTCGGCATCGGTCATGATGATGATTTTTTCATAGCGCAGGTCGTCGGCGATAAAGCGGTCGCGGGTGCCGCAGCCGAGCGCTTCGATCAGGTCACTGATTTCCTGATTGGCCTTCATCTTGTCGGTGGTGGCGCTGGCAACGTTGAGGATCTTGCCGCGCAACGGCAGGATCGCCTGAAACTTCCGCTCACGGCCCTGTTTGGCGGAGCCGCCGGCGCTGTCACCCTCGACGATGAACAACTCGGTGCCTTCGCGCGATGAATTGGAACAGTCGGCCAGCTTGCCCGGCAGCCGCAATCGGCGGGTTGCCGACTGGCGCTTGGTCTGTTTGTCGTCACGTTTCTTGAGCCGGTATTCGGCACGATCAATGGCGTGTTCGAGCAGCGTGGTGGCCATCTCGGGAGACGCGGAAAGCCAGTGATCGAAGTGATCGCGGATCGAGGTTTCGACCAGTCTCTGGGCGTCGCCGGTCGACAGCTTTTCCTTGGTCTGGCCCTGGAATTGCGGGTCGCGGATGAAAACCGAAATCATGATATTGGCGCCGCCGACCACGTCCTCGGCCTGCAGCTTCGAGGCCTGCTTGTTCTTGATCAGATCGCCGTAAGCGCGAAGACCCTTGGTCAGAGCGCCGCGAAAGCCCAACTCGTGGGTACCGCCAAGCGGCGTCGGCACGGTGTTGCAATAGGAATTGAAGAACGCCTCTTCGTCGACCGGCCAGGCCACGGCCCACTCAATGCGCCCGGCATCGCCCGGGAAGTTGGCGGTCCCGGCAAACGGGGCCTGGGTCAGGGTTTTGCGGTTCTTCAGCAAAGACGTCAGATAATCACCAAGCCCGCCCGGGAAGTGCAGGGTGGCGCTTTCGGGGGTGTCGTCATCGCCCTTGAGGATTTTCGGATCAACCGACCAGCGGATCTCCACACCACGGAACAGATAGGCCTTGGAGCGGGCCATGCGGAACAGCATCGACGGCTTAAAGCGGGCCCCGGCACCGAAAATCTGCGGGTCGGGCAAAAACGCCACCGAGGTGCCTCGCCGGTTTGAAACCGCGCCACCATCGATCAGCTTGGTGACCGGCACGCCGCGCTCATAGCGCTGGGTCCAGAGCTTCTTGTCCTTGGCCACTTCGATGACGAGGACTTCGGCCAATGCGTTGACGACGGAAAGGCCGACGCCGTGCAGACCGCCCGAGGTGGCATAGGCGTCACCGCCGAACTTGCCGCCGGAATGCAGCGTCGTCAGGATCACTTCGAGGGCGGATTTGTCCTTGAATTTCGGGTGCGGGTCGACCGGAATGCCGCGGCCGTTGTCGCGGATCGTCAGCCGGTAATCGGCGTCGAGTTCGATTTCAATGCGGCTGGCGTGACCGGCCACGGCTTCGTCCATGGAGTTGTCGAGAATTTCTGCCGCCAGATGGTGCAGCGCGCGCTCGTCAGTGCCGCCTATATACATGCCGGGGCGATGGCGGACCGGCTCCAGGCCTTCAAGAACCTGAATATCATCGGCGGTATAGCTGTCCTTGGTGCGGCCATTGCTGGCGGGATGGCTGGCAGGCTTCTTCGACACTGTATCGGCATCCTTCTTGGTCTTCTTCGCCGAGGCTTTGGCGTCGTCTGCGTGCGACGGAACCGCATCGGCATTGCTGCCACCAAAAAGGTCCATCATGTCGTCGCTTCGTTCCATGGTCGTGCTCCGGCGCAGCTATCAAATAACAATCAAACGAGCCGCCCAAAGCGGGCGACAGGGGCTACTTTACGCGCGTGATGTGTACGCTTCAAGGATGATAAGGTATATAGCAGCTTTATCAGCATCTACATCTTGTATATATTTTGTTAACCAAACCTTACAAGGACTGGCAAAAATGGCCCGCACAACGATCAAGAAAGCAGCCTCAAAAACCAACAAGAAGGCGGCCAGTAAAACACCTGCTGAACAGCCCCGGGGCGACCTGGCGCTCCGAACCCTGGCAATGCCGGCCGACACAAACCCGTCGGGCGATATCTTCGGCGGCTGGGTCATGGCACAGATGGATATCGCCGGCGGCATCACCGCCTGGAACCGCGCCGACGGCCGGGTCGCCACAGTGGCGGTCGACGGCTTCACATTCCACCGGCCGATTTTCGTCGGCGATGTGGTGTGTTGCTACACCGAAGTCATACACGTCGGTCGCACTTCGATTAAGCTGCTGGTCTCGGCCTGGGTGCTGCGTGACCGCAAACCCGAAAACCGCATCAAGGTTACCGAAGGGACGTTCACCTTTGTCGCCATCGACGCCAAAGGCAATAAGCGCGTGGTCCCGGCAATGGATAAGATGTGAGCCTGTTACAGCATCATGCTGATATAGGCGGAAACGAACAGGATCGTCAGGGCCAGGAATTCGCTCAGGAAACGACCCGCATTGTGCCAGCTATTCATGATATTTTCTCCGTTCAGTGCGCCCGACCTGAGCGCTGGGTTATCGCAAAAATATAGAACATAAAAAGAACAATAAAAGAACAAAAAGAGATAATCAACGTTTTTTTTCATCCCGGCTTGATCTCGGCGACAAGCTTGCTCAGGCTTATAGAGAAGCTGATACAGGAGGGTGTCCAATGCGGTCATATTGCTGGCTTGGACTATTTGCAGTGCTTAATCTGTCATTATTTGCCGGCAGTGCAGGGGCCAGCGAGGCGTCTATTCTTGATGCCGATGCCGTCGCCAATGCTGACGGTACCTACGGTTTTAACGTGACGGTTTCCCATCAGGACGAGGGCTGGACTCATTACGTCAACAAATGGGAAATTTTAACACCGGAAGGCAAGGTCATCGAGACGCGCACGCTTTTCCATCCGCACGTCAAGGAACAGCCGTTCATCAGCTCGCTTGGTCGGGTTGTCATTCCGATCGGGGTTAGCGAGGTGATCATAAGGGCTTCGGATACAGTCAGCGGTCCTGGCACGCGGACGTTTAGCGTAAAACTGCCGCCAAGGAAGTGAGCAAGACGGCTTTAATGCCGGTCATACCGTCTGAGTAGCGACAGCAAATCCTTCATATCGCGCCGGCATCTGCGCCGCTCAATCACCAGCATGCCGAGGATGATCGGCGACAGGGTGGTCACAATGGCGCCGCTCAGCAGCACGATGCTGATCATGAAGTCCTGCGGCTTATCAAATTCTAAGAAGCTTTCAAAAAGCGACCGGCCGGTTTCCGGCGCCGTGCCGATGAGCCGGAAAACCCAGGCTGTCAGCGCCAGCAATACCGATACTGCAAGGATGACGAAGCCCAGTTCAATAGCCTTCAAACGCTCAGCGAGTTCGCGTTTGGCGGCTTCGGAAAACAGCAATCTGAGATTGTCGTCCCGGACGACATCTGAAATCGGCGTTTGCTTCGGTTCGGACCTGTCCATGATTTATATATGAAGGGATTGAAGCGTTTTTTCGATACCTATCAACATTTCAGCCGCATTTTTGGGCTGCCGGTGGCGCAAAGAAAAGACCCCCGCCAAAACTGGCGGGGGTCCCCACGGTGGAGCCGAAACTCCGGGTCCGCGTTAGGAAGAGTAGTACATCTTGAATTCGATCGGATGCGGTGCATGTTCGAAAGCGAAAACTTCTTCCCACTTAAGATCCATGTAGGCATTGATCTGATCGTCCGTGAAGACGTCGCCCTTGGTCAGGAACGAACGGTCTGCATCCAGAGCGCCTAACGCTTCGCGGAGTGAGCCGCAAACGGTTGGCACTTCGGCGAGTTCTTCCGGCGGCAGGTCATAGAGATCCTTGTCCATGGCTTCGCCAGGATGGATCTTGTTCTGGATACCGTCGAGGCCGGCCATCATCATTGCCGAGAAGGCGAGATAAGGGTTGGCAACCGGATCCGGGAAGCGGATTTCAACACGCTTGCCGTTTGGCGAACCGGAGTACGGAATACGGCAGGAAGCAGAACGGTTGCGGGCTGAATAGGCCAACAGAACCGGTGCTTCAAAGCCCGGGATCAGACGCTTGTAGGAGTTCGTCGACGGGTTGGTGAAGGCGTTGACGGCCTTGGCGTGCTTGATGATACCACCGATATAATAAAGGCAGGTATCGGACAGGTCGGCATAGCCGGAGCCGGCGAAAGTCGGCTTGCCGTCTTTCCAGATCGACTGGTGTGTATGCATGCCCGAGCCGTTATCGCCGGCGACAGGTTTAGGCATGAAGGTTGCCGTTTTGCCATATGTGGCTGCGACCATCTGCGTGCAGTATTTATAGATCTGCACGTTGTCGGCGGTGCGTACCAGCGTCGAGAAAACCATGCCCAGCTCGTGCTGAGAAGGGGCAACCTCGTGATGGTGCTTGTCCATGGTCAGGCCCATTTCCTGCATCACGGAAACCATCTCGGCGCGCATGTCATGCGCC
>JANRAT010000198.1 GCA_030727885.1 Rhodospirillales bacterium
CGCCTGAACGCGTCCCCTTGCGGACCTGCCAGCCCGATTTCAGCGACCGGACCGGACTATTCGGATCTTTCGGATCGGCATGACCATAGGCCGCATAGATCGGAAAACCATCCGCCGCCCAGCCGATGACGGGTGAATGGGTATTGGGTGACCACGCAGCAATCAGCCCCTTCGGCCAGCCATGGTAGTGATATTTGCCGCCCGGCTGGACGTGTGCGTTGTTGTCATCAAGGCCAAGATCAAGAAAACCGGCGATGGCGTCATAATTCCAGCTGCGATCACCCTGCCAGAATTCAGCGGTAAACGGATCAAAAGGCACGCCGTTTACGGCAACGCCGAAGTTCCAGTGCTGTGCCTTGCTGTAACGACCGGCGCGCCTGGGCTGTATCGGGGCACGGAATGACAGGGACTGTGGCTCGATGGCATTCGGGTTGTGCGCGTTGGGGAAAGTGCCGGTCGGATGATCGGGAATGGCATTGGACGTGATCAGCCGGTAGTCGCCTTCGGTCATGATGGCGACCTGATTGGACAGCGCCCAGGATTTACCGGTGCCGCTCAGCATCAGGGCGGCCGGCAGCAGGCCAAGGCCGATCACCAGCTGGCGACGGCGGGCATCGACAAGCGGCGGCATTTCGGAATCGGTGAGTGGAATCGGATGGTGGTGATGATGGGTGTGCTTGCTCATCGCCTACACCGCGTCAAACCACTGCTGGATCAGCCAGCGCGAGATCGAATCGCGTCTCGGCAGGCGGATATCGTCGTCCTTGGCGTCGAGCCATTCCTTCATGCCGCGGACTTCGTCGCGGGTGAACCATCGGCAGTCGCTCAGTTCTTCGGGATCAATAGTAATGTCATAACTGGTCGCCAGTGCATGAAAGCCGAGCATCAGGGATGACGGGAACGGCCAAGGCTGTGATGCCAGATAGTCGACTTTGGTGGTCTCGATTCCGGCTTCTTCAAAGACTTCGCGGCTGACCGCCTGTTCCAGCGTTTCGCCCGGCTCGACAAAGCCGGCAAGCGTCGAATACATACCGAACTGCCAGCGTGGGTTGCGTCCGAGCAGGCAGGCGCCACCCGGAATATCGGTACGATGCACAAGCACGATGATCGCCGGATCGGTGCGCGGGAAATGGCTGGTTGCGCACGCGGCATTCGTGCAGATCCGCTCATGACCGCTATGGCGGGATTCGGTCGGCGCACCGCAGACACCGCAATGCCCATGCTGGGAATGCCAGTGAATCATGCCCCGGGCATGTGCCAGCAGATGCGCTTCGGTCGCCGGCAGAAATGAGCCGACGTTCCGCAGGTCAACGAATTCGGTGGCACCGCTGGTCAGGGTGATAATCTGTTCGGCCAGCGCGTCATCAACAGCGACGGCGAAAACGGGTTTGTGCTCATCGGTGCCGAGCAGGACCGACTGATAGCCGGCCTCAAGAATTTCGTGTGCGGCACCGCCCTCAAAAATCATCGCCCGATGCGCGTTCCCGGCAACCACCAGATTTTTTGAACGGTTAACCGGCACAACGCCAAGCCCTTCTGCCATGCGGGCGGCAAGCCATTCGGACGGTCGACGCGACATGTTGTCACGGCGTAACGAAAGGGTGGTGTAGGTCAGGTTCAGGGACATGGCGAAACTTTGCATAGCTCAAAGCGACAGGCAACGCCGCTTCTGTATTCCGTGTAATATTTCAGGTGTTAATTCAGGGCCGATTTTTGCAAGCAACGACCGGTATTGCAGAAGAATGACGGAACGCGCCTTGAAGGGGCAACGACAGTTTGCAGGTTGATGGCTGCTTTTGCAGCCTGAAGGCGTTCCGGGCGGTCAAAATAGCCCTCGCAAATCACTAAATTAATGACGTTAACCATAAAATGCGGATAAAGCCGCTGGACACAACGATAAATTGAGGCTTTTTTAACCGTTCTTGGCCACACTGCCGATGAGAGATGTTCCCGCACCCCTGGGTGCCGTTGCATTCCTGCAATCGGTAGGTGGAGAGAACGGTGGTAAAAATGAAAACTGAATTGTGCCGCACGCTGGGCAGGCACCTTCTGAACTGGGGCGCTGTCGCTGTTGCGGTGATGGCGTTGTCGGCTTGTGCGGCATCTTCGGGTGTCAGCAATTTTGCCGCGGCCGAATGTAAACAGATTTCCAAACGTGCCGAGTCCAAGATCAACTGGGCCCGCGTTCCGGAAATCGAGATCCGTGTTCGCAACGGTGATTATTCACCGATGGTGACGCGGCTTCAGCAAGGACGTCCGTATGTGCTCAGGATTCGCAACCGCGATGACAGCATGCGGGTCTTCCGCGCTAAGGACTTCTTTGTTAATAACGCGGTGATCGCCGTCGCCGTCGAAGGCGTTCGTGCCGAGGATACGTGCATCAATTCAATCTCCATACCGGCCCGCCAAAGCGCCGAAGTCCGGATGGTTGCCATTACTGATGGCACGTTCGAATTCGAAGACAATATAGTGCTGCTGCCGTTCGTGTTTTCGGGCGGTCCGTCCGGCGCCATCGTCATTGACGAACGGCGCGAGACTGCCGGCATCAACTAACCAGACATGCTTTTCCCTTTAATGCATGCGTGGCCATTGGCCATGCATGCATTTGCTTGCCCGGCCCCCGCTTAAATGCTTCGGGCTTGCCCGCCACAAACCGCTGCGCAGTTTGTTCCACAACAAAGAGCGACCCTGCAGAACCGTCTATTGATCCAAAGCGTCTGATGCGAAGTCCGCGTGCCGGTTGGCTCGACGGCATACGTGCATCGGCGTTTTTGGATCACTGGACCGAGGGTGCCGATACATCGGCCCCGGAATGGAGACGCGCTCATGAGTACCTACAAATCGACGTTCTCAATCAGAAGGCTATGGACCATCCTGACGGTCGGCATGGTCCTGATGTTTGGAACGCTTCTCTATATCGGCAGCGAAATTTATCAGGAAGCACCGCCGATGCCGTCATCCGTCAAGACGAGCAACGGCGACGTATTATTTACCCTGGACGACATCGAAAAAGGTCAGAATATCTGGCAGTCCATCGGCGGCATGCAGCAGGGATCAATCTGGGGCCACGGCAGTTATCTGGCCCCGGACTGGAGCGCCGACTGGCTGCATCGTGAAGCGCTGGCCTTGCTTGAAATATCGGCAAAGCAAAATCCATTTCCGAATATCGCCCAGGATCAGCAAAAACTGATGCACCGTGCGGCAATTCAGGAAGAAATGCGCCGCAATACGTTTGATCCGGCAACAAAAGTCATCACGCTCAGTGCCAACCGGGCCAAGGCCGTCAAATCCGTCGAAGCCCATTACACGCGGCTTTATGTCGGCGAGGGCGATGAAGCGCTGGCCTTGCGCCGTGACTATGCTTTCCCGGTGCATGCGTTTCTGACGCATCAGGAAGCGCATGATCTTTCCGCGTTTTATTTCTGGACGGCGTGGAGTGCTGCGACCAACCGACCGGACAGCAATATCTCGTATACCAGCGACTGGCCGCACGAGCCGCTGGTCGGCAATCAGCCGACCACGGCAACACTGATGTGGAGCATTGTCTCGGTTATCCTATTGCTGGCCGGGATCGGTGCCCTGGTCTGGTATTATGCCAGACAGTTTGATTCCTGGAATGCCGACGTCGTGCCGGATGACGGGTTTGCAGAAGGCGATCTGATCGAAAATGCCGTGATCACGCCATCAATGCGGGCGACGGCCAAATACTTCTGGGTCGTCTGCGCCCTTTTTCTGGCGCAGGTCCTGCTGGGCATCGTCACCGCACACTATGCTGTCGAAGGTCAGGGCATCTACGGCCTGCCGTTTGCCGATTATCTTCCTTATGTGGTGACAAGAACCTGGCACACCCAGCTGGCAGTTTTGTGGATCGCCACCGCCTGGCTTGCAACGGGGTTGTACGTGGCACCGTTGCTGGCCGGCAAAGATCCGAAATTTCAGGTTTTCGGTGTCAATTTCCTGTTTATCAGTCTGCTGGTGATCGTCGTCGGCTCGTTTGCCGGTCAGTGGTCGGCAGTGCATCGACTGTTCAGCAGTCTGACGGCGAATTTCTGGTTTGGTCATCAGGGTTATGAATACGTCGATCTTGGCCGGTTCTGGCAGATTTATCTGACCATCGGCCTGTTTCTCTGGGTTGCGCTGGTTTTGCGTGCCCTGCAGCCGGTACTGATGGCCAAGGGCAACAAGTCGCTGATCGCCCTCGTGGTCATATCCGCGCTGGCGATTGGTCTGCTTTATGCTGCCGGCCTTATGTGGGGTCAGCATACGCATATCGCGATCATGGAATATTGGCGCTGGTGGGTTGTTCATCTGTGGGTCGAAGGCATCTTCGAGGTTTTCGCGACGGCAATCATCTCCCTGCTGTTTGTCCGTATGGGCATCCTCAGATCATCGACGGCGGCGGTGATGGTGCTGTTTGCTACCATCATCTTCCTGTTCGCCGGCGTTCTCGGGACCTTGCACCACCTTTACTTCAGCGGCACGCCGACGTCGGTTATTGCCGTCGGTGCGGCGTTCTCGGCGCTTGAAGTGGTGCCGTTGATGGTGGTCGGCTTCGAAGCCTACAACCGCGCACAGATCGAACACGAAAGGGTCTGGGAAATAAACTATCGCTGGCCGTTCATGTTCTTCGCCGCAGTGCTGTTCTGGAACATGGTCGGCGCCGGACTGTTCGGCTTTCTGATCAACCCGCCGATTGCGCTGTATTACATGCAGGGCCTGAACTCGACCGCCAATCATGGACATGCTGCCTTGTTCGGAGTCTATGG
>JANRAT010000199.1 GCA_030727885.1 Rhodospirillales bacterium
AATTCGTTGTTGCAATGCACAAATTAAAGGCTTTTCTCGCAGATGCAAATAAAAATGTCATTATTTTTGAAAATTCTTCAAATTAGGCAATTCCTGCCCCTTCGCGTGACCTTTTTGCCACGCCCGGATCATCATTGCCGGGTCGAAAAATAGCGAAATTCCCCCTCCCCGTTAACAGTTCTTTGATTTTATTGATGGAATCTTGGTTAACGCAGCGCGCCTGAGTTGGCATTGCCTTTGCTTCGTTCTGGGTGGGAATAAGGAGCGGGTTGGTGAAACATTCCAGTGAACTACGTCCTTGGCTGATTCTTTTCAGCGCGACGGTCGGTGTTGCCATATTAATGTTGGTCACAGCGTCCGCTGCCCTGTCGGCCAATCTCATATCGGATGCCGATGAAGCCCGGTCTTTCGCCATTTGCGAGCGTGCCACCGCACGCTGGGAACGCATCTCCGATGTCCCGCCAAAACTGCTGCATGCCATATCCCTGGCCGAATCCGGGCGCTGGTCAAAGCAGCAGCGTGAATTACGCGCCTGGCCCTGGACGGTCACGTCCGGCGGTCCCGGCACCTATTTCGCCACGAAGGCGGAAGCCTTGGCAGAGGTGCAGCGCCTGCAGGACAAGGGCGTTCAGAACATCGATGTCGGCTGCATGCAGGTGAACCTTCACTATCACGGCGAGAACTTCAACAGCGCCGCCGAAGCGATGGATCCCGATATCAACGTCGCCTACGCCGCCAAATTCCTGACCAGACTGCGCCAGGATGCCGAAAGCTGGGGCGAGGCGGCCGGCTATTACCACTCCATGACCCCCGAGCGGACCGCGTATTATCGCGGCAAGGTCGAGAAATTCTGGTCTGAGCTGACCGACGGCAAGCCAACCGAGACCAAACTCGCGGCATTGCCCAAGGAAACCGAAGCCGAAGCTGAAGCCGAAAAGAAAAGCTTTACCATTCTGCCGATAGACCGGGCCCGCACCGATGCCCTGAACAAGCGCTTCTCGTCGCTGAAACAGGCGGCACGGAAACTGCGCGACGATCTTGACCCGGAATTGCGCCGCCAGCGGCAGCTGGAAGCCTGGCGCACGGCCCGCGGCCGCGCCGAGGACCTGCAGCATCTGGTTGCGACCCGCAAGGCCGAGCTGGATGAACGCCGCAAGCAGGAACTGAAAAGCGCCTTCAAGACCGACAATACCGCCGACTTTCAGGCCAACCGCAAACGCCAGCTGAACATCTGGCGCGAACGGGTCGCCTCGGTCGTCCAGCCGATCAACTGATTTCGCTTAAATAACCATCCTTCGAGACGCCCAATTTCAACCGAAAATCAGAACGACCGTGGCAGGCCGAGCACGTGCTCGGCGATGTACGACAAGATCAGATTGGCCGAGATCGGCGCCGTCCGGTACAGCCGGGTTTCCCTGAACTTCCGTTCGATGTCGTATTCCTCGGCAAAGGCAAAGCCGCCATACGTCTGCATGCAGACATCCGCCGCATGCCAGGACGCATCCGCCGCCAGCAGCTTGGCCATGTTGGCTTCGGTGCCGCACGCCGCCCCGGCGTCGAACAGCTCGGCAGCCTTGGTCGTCATCAGCGCCGCCGCTTCGGTTTCCGCATAGCACTGCGCGAGCGGGAACTGGATGCCCTGATACTGCCCGATCGGCCGGTCGAAGACCCGGCGATCCTTGGCATAGGCGCTGCCCTTGGCGATGAACCAGCGCGCATCCCCGATGCATTCGTGGGCGATCAGAATGCGCTCGGCGTTCATGCCGTCGAGGATATAGCGAAACCCCTTGCCCTCTTCACCGATCAGGCTTGAGGCCGGAATCCTCAGATCATCGAAGAATACTTCCGTCGAGTTGTGGTTGAGCATGGCGCGGATCGGCTTGATGGTCAGCCCATGGCCGACCGCATCGCGCATGTCGACGAGGAAAATCGACATCCCGTCGTGCGGCTTCTTGCCGGCTTCGCGGGGTGCCGTGCGGGCCAGCAAAAGCATCAGATCGGAATGCTCGGCCCTGGACGTCCAGACTTTCTGGCCGTTGACCACATAAGTGTCGCCATCGCGGACGGCGGTCGTGCGAATCCGCGAGGTATCGGTGCCGCTGGTCGGCTCGGTGACACCAAAGGCCTGCAACCGCAGCCGCCCCGAGGCGATTTCCGGCAGATACGTCTGCTTTTGTGTCTCGGAGCCGTGCCTGAGCAATGCCCCCATGATGTACATCTGCGCATGACAGGCAGCGCCGTTGCCGCCCGAACGGTGCACGGTTTCAAGGATGGTCGCCGCTTCGCGTATGCCGAGGCCGGAGCCACCGTACTGTTCGGGGATCAGGCAGCCGAGATAGCCGGCCTCCGTCAGTGCCTCAACAAAGGCCGTCGGATAGCCGCGTTCGCGGTCCAGCTTGCGCCAGTACTCGCCCGGAAAACCGTCACAGAGCTTTTCCACACTGTCGCGGATTGCCTGCAGGTCGTCTTCATGTTCATGATTGTTCATGGAAACGGTTTACACCAAGACGTCCGGCATGAAAACTCAGCAAAGCATGAAATTCGCGAGGAAACCAAGATGATCAAACTTTATGATACGCCCATATCCGGCAACTGCCACAAAGTCCGCCTGATGCTCTCGATTCTCGGTATCAACTACGAGAAAGTGCCGGTCAGCCTGCCAGACGGCGAACAGAAGACACCCGCCTATCTGGCCGTCAATCCGCTCGGCAAGGTGCCGTCCATCGACGATGACGGCGTGCAGATCTGGGACAGTCAGGCGATCCTAGTCTATCTCGCCCGCAAATACGGCGGCAAGGAATGGTATCCCGATGACGCCGAAAGCATGGGGCAGATTCAGAAATGGCTGGCGCTGGCCGCCAATGAAATGTTCAACGGGCCGGCGATTGCCCGCGCCATGATTATCTTCAAGCGCGAAGGCGATCAGGAAAAAGTCCGCAAGACCGGCGAAGCGACGCTTGCGGTCCTCAACAGCTGGCTGGAAACCCATGAATGGCTGGCCTGCGGTCACCCGACCATTGCCGATGTTGCGGTCTATCCCTATGCCGCGCTGGCCTGGGAAGGCAACGTCGACATGTCGGCCTACCCGGCGATGAACGCCTGGATCAAACGTGTCGAGGCGCTGCCCGGTTATGTCGGCATGAAGAATATGCCGCGCCCTTAATCGAGACAGGAATTAAGAGGAAAACCACAGAGGCACAGAGACACAGAGGATGACGAATCCTTTAGCCCTTCTGTATCTCTGTGCCTCTGTGGCATAACATACCCCCACACATTTACATGACATGCACGAAAACGACTACTATTTAGCGCCAGATGCGCGTCAGGTATCCGCCCGTCGGGAGAGGGAATGAGTCGCCACCCGACCGGTATCCCGCTAGCGCCATTTTCCGTTTACGGGGATTCGGATGCCGAACGTGCCGTTGTCGTGACGGATCTAATCAGCTTTTCAGCCGGTAACCGGTCTTGAAAATCCAGCCGATCAGCGCCAGACAGATGCCGAGGAACACCAGCGACATGATGAAGCTGGCCATGATGCTGACGTCGCCCTGCCCGTAGAAGCTCCAGCGGAAACCGCTGACCAGATAGACCACCGGGTTCAGCAGGCTGATCTGCTGCCATACCGGCGGCAGCATGCTGATCGAATAGAACGAGCCGCCAAGGAACGTCAGCGGTGTGATGATCAGAAGCGGAATGATCTGCAGCTTCTCGAAGCCGTCGGCCCAGATGCCGATGATGAAACCGAACAGCGAGAACGTCACCGATGTCAGCACCAGGAAGCCCAGCATCGCCATCGGGTGTTCGACGTGCAGCGGCACGAAGAAACCGGCCGTCGCCAGAATGATCAGGCCAAGGATGATCGACTTGGTTGCCGCTGCACCGGCATAGCCGACAACGATCTCAAGATACGACACCGGCGCCGACAGCAATTCGTAGATGGTCCCGGAGAAGCGCGGGAAATAAATCCCGAACGAGGCGTTGGATACGCTCTGCGTCAGCAACGACAGCATGATCAGCCCGGGCACGATGAACGAGCCATAGCTGACGCCGTCAACCTCTGTGATGCGGGACCCGATGGCCGCACCGAAGACGATAAAGTACAGACACGTCGAAATCACCGGCGAGACGATGCTCTGCATCAGTGTGCGACCGGCGCGCGCCATCTCGAATTTGTAGATCGCCTGAACTCCGCGCAGGTTCATGTCTTGTCCTCTGCGTTGACCAGCTTGACGAAGATGTCCTCAAGAGAGCGTTCGCTGGTCTCGATATCATTGAAGCGGATGCCGGCCTTGTTGAGATCGGCGAGCAGGCCGGTGATCCCGGTGCGCCCGGCGCGGGTGTCGTAGGTGAAGACCAGCTTCTGGCCATCTTCCGACAGCGTGAGATCGTGCTTTTGCAAATCCACGGGCATGCTGTCCAGCTTGCTTTGCAAAAGGATGCTCAGCTGCTTCTGGCCGAGCTTCTGCATCAGGGTCTTTTTGTCTTCGACCAGAATGATCTCGCCCTTGCGGATGACGCCGATGCGATCCGCCATCATTTCCGCTTCTTCAATATAATGGGTGGTCAGGATGATGGTGACGCCGCTGTCCCTGAGGCCGCGCACGACGTTCCACATGTCCTTGCGCAATTCGACGTCGACACCCGCAGTCGGCTCGTCAAGAAACAGGATCGACGGTTCGTGCGACAGCGCCTTGGCGATCAGCACGCGCCGCTTCATGCCGCCAGAAAGCGTT
>JANRAT010000200.1 GCA_030727885.1 Rhodospirillales bacterium
GTCGGTCAATTTCGACGTCAGCCCGACGGCTGCAAGAATGAAGTTCAGAAAGATAGCGGCCAGGATGATCAGCATGATCATCGAGGTCGTCCGCATGGTGCCTTCAATGGCCCGCTTCAGCATGTCGAGGGTCAGCGTGCCGTTCACGGCGGCGAGTCCAAGCGATGCAATCACGCCAAGCGAAGCGCCCTCGGTTGGCGTCGCGACACCGGCATAGATCGAGCCGACGACGACGATGAAAATCCCGAGCGGCGGCAGCAATCCCGAAAGTGAGCGGACCTTACGGCCCCAGTCCTGCGGTTCCGGATCGCCGTCCCATTCCGGTTTGATCAGGCAGGCAATGGCCACCGTCAGCATGAACAGGCCGGCCATCAACAGGCCGGGGATGAAGCCGGCGAGGTAAAGTTCCGGCACCGAAGTGTCGGTCAGCAGGCCGTAAATGATCAGATTGATCGACGGCGGGATCAGGATGCCGAGCGTGCCGCCGGCGGCAATGGTGCCCAGAAACAGCCGTTCGTTGTAATGGCGTTTTTCGACTTCGGGCAAGGCGACGACGCCGATGGTGGCTGCCGTCGCTACGCTGGACCCGGAGGTCGCGGCAAACAGCGCGCAGGCGCCGATGTTGGAATGCATCAGGCCGCCGGGCAGCCAGCCAAGCCACTGCACCATGCCTTCGTACATGCGTTCGGTAATGCCCGAGCGCAGCAGAATTTCGCCCATCAGCACAAACATCGGAATGGCAACCAGCAGGAATTCGATGCTGTTCTGCCAGAAGATGTCGCCAATTGCCAGATGCAGCGGCATGAACGAATGGAAGTACGACATGAACATGCCGAGCCAGCCGAGAACGGCGGCAATCGGCACGCTGATCGCCACCAGCGCCATGAGAAATACGATAGCCTGGATCATCATGATGGCAGCTCAGCCTCTTCTTCAATCTGTTCGTCGAGGGACTTGATGCCGATGGTCTGCTGGATCGCCGCCCAGTCGCGCTTGAAAAACGAAATCAGCGCCGAAAAGGTCATCACGGTTCCGGTGACGACACACAGCAGCAGCCCGGCAAACCAGGCGGTCTGCGGGATCGCCAGCGGCGTGCGCAGCGGTGTGATGGAGCGCGATTGATTAGCCCACGTGTCGGCAAGCATGAGGAAGCCGCGCCAGGTAACGTAGCTGATGAAGGCGACAAGCATCACATGCCCGAAAATATCAAGGGTGGCGCGCAACCACACCGGCAAATGCTGATACAGCGCATCGACCCGGATGTTCGAGCGATGCAGCAGTGCATAGGTCAATGAGCCGGCGGTGGCGATGCCGAAGGCGTAGCCGGAAAGCTCGTCCGATCCGGCCATGGAAATGTTGAACAGTTTTCGCAAAATCACATCAACGGTAACGATGAAGGCGGCCAGGATCAGCAACGCACCGCCGAACCAGACCAGACGCAAGGCTATCCCATCCAGGCCCTTGAGGGTCTTATCGAGAAAATTCACGAGCGTGCTCCCTGAAAAACGAAGGCCGGAGGGACGTTCGATCCCTCCGGCCGAAGGCTCAATTTACTTCTTGGCGGTGACGCCGACGATCGGGCCGACGACTTTGTTCCAGGTCGCCACACATTCGTCATCGCAACGCTTTGCCCAGTTGGCAACAACGACATCCTGAGCGATTTTCTTCTGCTTTACGATGTCATCGGCGGACGGGGTGACAAGCTTCATGCCGCCGACCGGACCGATCGGGCAATCCTTGCCGGTCAGGCACTGAACAGCGACGGAGTCTTCCGTGGCGGTTTCCGTCCACATTTCTTCGGTCAGCTTGTCGATCGCCGACTTCAGGGACGCCTGGTCGGCCTTGCTCATGGATTTCCATTTTTTCATGTTGATTGCACCAAAGGCCAGGCCCCAGCCAACGCGCATGGTGTAGGCATGGGTCGCTGCCTGATACCACTTGGCGTTATAAGCCGGCATGGTTCCGGTGATGCCGCAATCGACGACGCCCTTTTGCAGGGCCGGGATCACTTCGGCAAAGGCCACGGTGACGGAGGTGCCGCCAGCGCCCTGAACGAAGTCAGCGAGCGATGCGGTGTAGGTGCGGATCTTCTTGCCCTTCAGATCATCAATGGATTTGATTTCGGCATTGCACCACAGCATCTGGCTCGGGAACGGATACAACTGCATCAGTTTCGAGTCGTAGATTTCTTCGAATTTTTTGGCCATGTACGGCATGTAGGCGTCGACGACCTTGCGTTCGGTGCCAATGTCCTGAGCCAGCGACGACAGATCGACGCCATCGAACATGGCGTTTTCGGCCGACACATAACCCATGACGCCGTGCGCATAATCGAACACGCCCTGTTTCAGCAGACGCATGATTTCAAACCCCTTGAGACCAAGTTCGGTCTGCGGTTTGATTTCGCCCTTGAGCTTGCCGCCGGTCGCTTCGGCGAGGCCTTTGCTCCAGAACGGACCTTCATGTTTGGTGTAGTTGGTCAGGTTGCCCCAGGTGCCAACCGCTTTGATGGTGGTTTCGGCGGACGCAGGCGTGGTCGCCGAGAATGCGGCAAACCCGAAAGCGCAGGCCAAGCCGAGTACTTGTAGACGTCTCATCGTTTAGTCTCCCTAGTTTTGATGTTTTTTAGGTTGTTTGGAATCCGTCGCCCAGGCAGGCACGTCACAAACCAGCATGCTGCCCGGGGCGTGGGTGATACAGATCGACGGCATGGCCGATCTGACGGCATTTTGCGGAGTCACACCGCAAGCCCAGAAAACGGGAATTTCACCGTCTCTGAATTCTGTCTTGTCGCCCCAGTCGGGGGCATCGATATCGGTAATGCCGATCAGCGCCGGATCACCCATGTGCACGGGCTGGCCATGTGCATGCGGAAAGCGCGCGCAGATGGCGCTGGCCCGGATGGCATCTTGAACATGCAGCGGCCGCATCGAGACCACGGTGCCGCCGGCAAACGGGCCGGCCGGCTCGGTCATGATGTTGGAGACATACATGCCGACGGTTTTGTTTTGCTCAATGTGACGCAGCGGAATGCCGTCGGCGATCAGGGCGTCTTCGAAGCTGAACGAACAGCCCAGTGCAAAGGCAACGAAATCGTTGCGCCAAAGATGCGTGATATCGCCAACTTCGTCCTTCAATTCGCCGTTTTCATAAATCCGGTATAATGGCACGTCTGAGCGGATATCGATATCGCTGCCGAGTGTGTGCATCATCGGGCTGCCGGTATCGGATACACCGATCAGCGGGCAGGGCTGCGGGTTGCGCTGGCAGTAGCGTGAGAAATCAAGCGCATACTCGACCGGCAGGATGACAACATTCCCCTGCAGCATGCCCGGCGCGATGCCGGCGGTGTGGCCATTGTATGCACCGCGGCGGAAATGAAGGCGCGCCTCGGCAGCGGTCATGCCGCTGAAATCAGCATAATGCATGTATGATGGCGCCACGCGAGTTTCGGCACTCTGTCCCATGAAATCCCCCCAACTGCTATCGCAACCGATCTTCTGGCGGCTGTCGATGCAAATCTAAGCAAGAGAGTGGGGGGAAAGTCTAATTTATAATTTTTTGAATATGCTATAAAATAAATTTATATAAGAAAAACGGAGCCGACGATGAACCTCAAACAGCTGGAAACCTTTTTGTGGGTCGCCAAACTTGGCAGTTTTTCAAAAACCGCCGAGCGGCTGTTCACAACGCAGCCGGCGATTTCATCGCGCATCAGCAATCTTGAAGAAGAGCTCAGGGCGACCCTGTTCGACCGTGATGGCGGCACTGTCCGCCTGACCTCTGCCGGTCACGGACTGCTGCCGCTGGCCGAGGATGCGCTGGGCGCGGTGCAGGCGATGCGTGATCGCGCCGGACGCCCAAGCGAAGTCAGCGGTCTTCTCAGGCTGGGGGTTTCCGAAACCATCGTGCAGACGTGGCTGCCCGATCTGCTGGCCGAGCTGCGGGTCAGCTATCCGGCGCTTGATGTGGAGATATCCGTCGATGTGACGGCCAATCTCAGGAATGAACTGGTCGAGCATGCCCTTGATCTGGCGTTTCTGCTGGGGCCGGTTTCGGAATATACCGTCACCAACATGCCGCTTTGCGAATACGCACTGATTTGGGCGATGCGACCTGAGGCAGAAGGCAAAGGCCCGATCCGCATGTCGATCAGCGACATGCTGGCCTATCCGATCCTGACCTATGCCCGCAACACCCGCCCTTATGCCGAGATCATGGATGCTTTCCGCACGGCGACCGGGATTGCCCCTCGACTGTTTACCTCGACCTCGCTGTCGGCCTGCCAGCGCATGGCCGAGCGCGGTGTCGGTATCGGCTCGCTGCCCCGCACGCTGGCGCAGAATGCCCTGAATGACGGCCGGCTGATCGAGATCGAAGCAGACTGGTACCCGACGCCGCTGAACTTTACCGCGTCCTATATCGCCGATCCCTCAAGGCCGATCATCGCCCGGATCGCCGATATGGCCAGGGAAATTGCCAATACCGCGGTTGCCGATAGCAGGCGTGCTTGACGCGCCGGGAACAGGGTCGCAATTTACCGTCTTCATAACGGAGACAGTACATGACGACGAATACAAGACGCCTGGTTTACTTTGATAACTGGATTGATCCGGTTGCCGTTGAAATTCTTTCCAAGGCACCGGGGATCGAACTGATCCGCCTCGAGCAAAGCGACGACGAGGAAAAAGTCTTCGAGGTGATGCAGGGGGCGCACGGCTATCAGATG
>JANRAT010000201.1 GCA_030727885.1 Rhodospirillales bacterium
CCGCTTCGGCAGAAACCATCAGTGCCTCGGCCCGGTCACGCAGCACCTCGCCGGCGGGGGTCAGGCGGATCGGTCGCAGACGGCGATCCAGCAACTGCGCGCCGATTTCGGCTTCGATTTTGCTTATGTATTGCGAGACAGCCGGTTGCGTCATGCCGAGCCTTTTTGCCGCCTCGGTCATGTTTCCGGCCTGTGCCGTTTCCAGGAATACGTTAAGTGCCCTTAGGTCCAGCCCATTCGACAACGTCATGTCGGCATCTCCTGCTGCACTGTTTCAGTCCCGCATGGCATATCTATCATAAGTAAAATTTATGGTCAGTAAAAATAGCCGCTTAACTGCATTCCCTGTATGTTGCATGGAAATGCGGCCCACTACGGCTTTAAAACGAAATCCGGAAATCAGGAAACATCATGAGCAAAGCACTGAGCGACGAGCAGATCGCACAATACCACCGGGACGGCTTTATCGCGCCGGTCCGTGCCATGGACACGAAAACCGCCGCCGACTTTCGCAAGAAATTCGAGGCCTACGAAGCGGCCCATGAAGGCTGGTACCAGATGTCGAAAGGCCAGAAGCTGTATCTGCTGCAGACCTGGGCTCGCGACCTTGCCCGCCATCCGAAAATCCTAGATGCGGTCGAGGATGTGCTCGGGCCGAACCTGATGGTCTGGGGCCTCAGCCTGTTCGTCAAGGATGCCAGCACACCGTCTTATGTGTCATGGCATCAGGACAGTACCTATTGGGGGCTTTCTAAACCGGACGTTGTCACCGCATGGATTGCGCTGTCGCCGGCCAATAAACAGTCGGGCTGCATGAAGATGATGCCGGGTACGCACAAGTGGGAACAGATTGCGCACCGCGACACGCTGGCCAAGGAAAACCTGCTGACCCGCGGTCAGGAAATCGCCGTCGATGTCGAAGAGGACAAGGCCGTCTATCTGGAGCTGGAACCCGGCGAGGTCTCGCTGCACAACATCCGCACCGTGCATGCCTCGGCACCCAATCAGTCAAACGACCGCCGCATCGGTATCGCCGTTCGCTACATCGCGCCGCATGTGAAGCAGATCAATGCCGACGGCGACAGTGCATGGCTGGTCCGCGGCGTCGACACAGAGGGCAACTTCATTCACGAAACGCCGCCCGAAGCCGACATGGACGCCGCCGCCGTCGCCGAGCACGACCGTATTCTGGCACTGCGCCAGGGCGTTCTGTACAAGGGCGTCGCCGGCAAACCTGCCCATACCAATATCTGATAGCCCCCGCACCTGTCCTCTCCCCTACCTCGCAGGGGAGAGGAACTCTCGCATAACCGCACAGTTTCCCTTATCCCTCTCCCCTTTCAGGGGGAGAGGTTAGGTGAGGGGGGTGCTTATTTGAGCACAAAGCCGTGCTTCAGCGGATCACGATCATCGACAAAGATGGTGTTGAGGCCGTGGATGCGGGCCCAGCCGGCAATTGACGGGATGATCGCCGGCATGTTGCCGACGCTGGCTTCCGCTTCGATGCGACCGTCAAAGATCGAACCGATGATGCTTTCGTGGCGATAGTCGTCGCCGACGTTGAGCAGCCCCTTGGCATGTCGTTGCGCCAGTCTCGCCGAGGTGCCGGTGCCGCAGGGCGAACGGTCGATCGCCTTGTCGCCGTAGAACACCGCATTGCGGCCATCGGCCCCCTGCCCGGTCGGCTCGCCGGTCCACATGATATGTGAGACGCCATGGATCGACGGTTCTTCAGGATGCACGAAATCGTATTTGTCATTGATCAGATCGCGAATGACCGGGCTCAGGCGCTGAATCTCGCCGGGTGAAAAATCCGCCATGTCGCGCATGTTTTCCTGTGCTTCGATGATCGCGTAATAATTGCCGCCGTATGAGACATCAAAGCTGATCATGCCCAGACCCGGCACATCGACTTCCAGGGCTTCGGCAGCCATGAAGCAGGCGACGTTCCTGATCCGCACCCGGTCGACGTGCTCGCCGTTCATCTGATAATGCGCTTCGACGACACCGGCCGGGGTATCAAGCATCACGACACCCGGCGTCTTCGGCGTGACGATGCCCCGTTCGATCATGAACGTCACCGTGCCGATGGTGCCGTGACCGCACATCGGCAGACAGCCGGACACTTCAATATACAGGATCGCCACATCGCAATCGTCGCGAGTCGGCGGATACAGGATCGATCCGGACATCACGTCGTGACCGCGCGGCTCGAACATCAGCGCCGTGCGCACCCAGTCGTATTCTGCCATGAAGATTTTGCGCCGCTCGATCATGCTGTCCGCAGCAATCATCGGCGCACCGCCGGCGACCATGCGCACCGGATTGCCGCAGGTGTGCCCGTCGATACAGAAGAATGTGTGGTTGGCCATGCTGGCGCTCCTCAGCGGTACCGGTCAATACGATAGGGTGCCATATCCAGCCCCGGATCGCGACCGGCAATCATATCGGCAACAAGCCGTCCTGTAATCATCGACATGCTGAGGCCGAGATGGCCGTGCCCGAAGGCATAGTGAACATTGGCCGCCTGCCTGGATTTCGAAATCACCGGCACGGAGTCCGGCGCGCTTGGGCGGTGCCCCATCCATTCGCTGCCGCCCTCGACATTAAGATCCGGCAGGTAGCGTCTGGCCAGCTGGATCAGGGCCCGCGAGCGCTGGTAATTCGGCGCGGCCTCAAGACCGCCCATCTCAACGGCACCGCCGATCCGGAGGCCCATCTGCATCGGTGTCACGACAAAATTGTCTTCGGCAAAGGTGATCATGGTCCGGATATCGACACCCGGATTGGGCAGTGTCGTGTTGTAGCCGCGATCCGCTTCTATCGGAAAGGAATCACCCAGCTGCTTCGACAGGCGTCCGGACCAGGCGCCGGCGGCAATCACCAGTTCGTTGACCGGAATGCGGCGCGCATCGCTGGTGATCAGCGCCGAAGCGCCGCCGCCCGCACGCTCGACCCCGGTAATCTCGGCCTGCTCGAAGACCACGCCGCGACGACGCAGGTCATCGGCCAACGCAACCAGCAATTCCTTGGGGTCACGGTAGTGTGCCCAGTTCGGCGTGAAATAGCCGAGCCGGGCTTCGGGGCCTAGTCCCGGTTCGTGCTGCAGGATGCCGTCGCGATCGAGCGGGAAAGCGTCGATGCCGTGATCGATCCTGGCCTGCCAGTGCTCGGCTTCATGTGCATAGGCCTGCTCGCTGCGATAAACGAACAGAGTGCCGTTTTCAGACAGCATGTGGCGACCCTTGATGGCCTCCAGCATTTCCAGATGCGCCGGCAGTGCACGGCCCAACAGCGCCGCAATCGCGGCGATGCCGCGGGCATGATCGGCCGGTCGGCAGGCCTGCATGAAGCGATAGAACCACGGCAGCAGATGCGGCAGATGCGCCAGCCTCAGGTGCAGCGGCCCGAGCGGATCCAGCAGCATGCCGGGGATACGTTTCCAAAGGCCCGGCTCGGCAATCGGGATCATTTCGGCAGAAGCGATGGCTCCGGCATTGCCGGTCGAGGTGCCTTCGTCGACCGGCCCCCGGTCAAGCACGATGACATCCATGCCGTCACGGTTCAGCGCATGGGCAATCGCCAGTCCGACGATGCCGTTGCCGATGATCGTCACATGACGCGCGGTATTGTTCCCAGGGGTTGTCACGTTTGCGGTCAGAGGTTCGGCCGGGTCGCCAGCGCATGCTTGACCACCCGTTCGACCATCGCCCGATCTGCGCCGACCAGCTTCAATCTTGGCGGGCGGACATTTTCCGATCCCTCGCCGGTCATCTGGTTGGCCAGCTTGATCATCTGCACCAGCTTGACGTCGACATCGAGATGCAGCAACGGCATGAACCATTTATACAGCTCATACGCCTCGGCGACCTTGCCGGCACGGGCCAGCCGGAACAGCTCAACAGCCTCTTTCGGGAATGCATTGACGAGACCGCAGACCCAGCCCTTGGCGCCGAACAGCGTATTTTCCAGAACCAGATCGTCGACGCCGCAGAAGATCACGTAACGATCCCCGACTTCGTTGAACATGTCGGTGATGCGGCGGCTGTCGTGCGAGGATTCCTTGACCGCGACGATGTTCTCGACGTCGGCCAGGGTCACGAAATCGGCGGGGCTGAGATCGACCTTATAGGCGACCCGGTTGTTGTAGATCATGATCGGCAGGTCAGTGGCCTGAGCCAGCGTCCTGAAATGCGTGACGGCTTCGCGGGAATCCTGCTGATAGACCATGCACGGCAGGGCCATCAGACCGGCGCAGCCGGCGCGCTCTGCGCGCTTGGCAAATTCGATACCAAACGCCGTCGTGTATTCGGCGACGCCGCTCAGCACCGGAATTTTCCCGGCCGTCACTTCGACGGCGGCACGCAACACCTGTTCTTTTTCGTCAGGAGTGAGCGACGGATTTTCGCCGAGCGTGCCCAGCATCACCAGACCTTCGATTCCGGCGTCCATGCACGATTGAATATGCCGCTGTGTCGCTGCCAGATCGAGCCCGCCGTCAGCGTTGAATTCCGTCATCAGCGCCGGAAAAACGCCCTGCCAGTTGATCGCCATCACTGCCCCCTGTTTGCTGTCGAATCCCGGCAAAGTATCGGCGAGCGGTCACCCGATGGCAATGCCCGGACACGTTAAACCCCTCATCCTCCCACTCACGATGTTCGCGGGCCCCTCCCTCTCCCAGGGGAGAGGGGTTGTGCCGCGAGAG
>JANRAT010000202.1:0-2252 GCA_030727885.1 Rhodospirillales bacterium
GCAAATCGATGCTCGACCTCAAAGCCGACGACGTAGGCACCGAGCAGGTCGTTGCCGCTCAGCCCGTGTTCCTCGGCCAGTGCGAACAGTACCGGGACCAGCGGCACCGACTGGTGGCCGCCCAGAACATCCGAAAAATCATCGAAATCGAGCGCATGTGACCCAATGCCGTTGACCAGTGTCGCATCAAGCGCACTGGTCCGTTTGTCGGTGCCGAAGATCAGGCAGGGTCCCGGCGCGTCGGCGACGCCCGGGGTTTGCAGCAGGATTTGAGTACACTGTTCCGGCAGACCAGCCAGGGTCACGCCAATGGTATCGGTGATCCCGGCTTTAGCGGTCTGCAGGGCCTTCGGCGTTATAGTACGGTAATCAAAATCAACGATCCGGGAAGCCAGCACGGAAAGAACCGCACCTGCTTCCTTGCTGTTCATGCCATCCATAGCCGATGCCCCCCGTTATTTTATTGTAGTCTTATGCCACAGCTTTGATCCGTCCAGCATAGCTTGCAGCGCTTTCTCCGGCCAGTTTGCCGAACACCGCGCCAGCCATCAGCCCGCTGCCGCCCGGATAGTTTTCATAGAACAGACCGCCGACCAGCTCTCCCGCAGCGTACAGGCCCGGGATCGTGCGATCGCTGAGATCCTGAACTTCGCCGTCCTTGTTGATGCGCAGGCCGCCGAAGGTGAAGGTGACGCCGGTGGTGGTGACGAAGCCTTCGAACGGGGGCTCGTTGATCGGCAGGGCCCAGTTGGTCTTGTTGACTGCAAGCCCCTTGGTGGAAACGCCGTCCAGTACCGACGGATTGAACTTGCCGGGCTGACAGGCAGCGTTGAAGTCGTCGACCGTTTTGGTCAGAGCCTCCGGGGCGATTTCCAACTGTGCTGCCAGTTCGGCGATGCTGTTTGCCGTATATTTGGTGACCTGCTTGATGCGGTATTCGTCGCGCAGCAGGGGAATGGTCTTCTGGTCGAATATCTGCACGCAGGTGCGGAACGGCTGCTTCATGATCTCACGGCCGAATTTGACATAAGTGTGGTTGCGCAGATCTTCGCCTTCATCGACGAACCGTTCGCCCTTGATGTTGACCATGATGCCCCACGGGTAGGAATGCTTCTGGAAGTTATCCAGAACTTCATAGTCACCATAAGGCGGCGCCGAAATATCCCAGCCGACTGAATGACAGCCCGACCAGTTGCCGAACGGTCTGGCACCGATATCGATGGCCATGCGGATGCCGTCACCCATGTTGTGGCGGGTGCCGCGTACCCGGGCCAGATCCCAGCCGGCACCAAGATACTGTGCGCGCATCGCCGGGTTGGACTCGAACCCGCCGCAGGCCAGTACAACGGAACCGGTCATAATGTCTTCATAGCCGTTTGGCCCGCGCACCTGAAGCCCGGTGATGTTGCGATTGTTGTCCTGATAAAGCTTGGTGGCGCCCGTTGAATAGCGGATTTCGCAGCCCATCTTGAGGGCATGTGCCAGTTCCATCTCGACCAGTCCGGCACCGCCGCCGACGGCCTCGATGTTCACGCCGCCATAGAAATGATGTTTGCCGTCGACCATGAACGACTGCCGGCCGAACATGGGAATGAAACGAACGCCGTGTTTGCGTAGCCAAACCATTGCCGGACGCGAACCGTCGATCAGCTGCCAGGCCATGTCTTCGTCGGCCTGATGGTGGGTAACCTTCATCAGGGCATCATAAAAGACGTTCCGGTCATGCACCGGCAGGACGATCTGCTCGCGCTCTGCATCCGAAAGATCGGTCAGAACATCCTTGGCGGCATCGTCGACACCGGTATGACAGAAGCGGAAACCGCCGGCAGTGAAATACGAATTGCCGCCTTTCTCGTCCTCGCCCGCCTTTTCAAGGATCAGGACGCTGGCCCCGTTTTCACGGGCTGACATGGCGGCACAAAGGGCTGCATTACCTGCGCCGACAACGACGACATCATATTTTTTAGACATTGGGTTTCCTCTTAAATACCGGGCCGATTGAGCATGGACCTCATTGGATCGCCAGGATTTTCGGATACCTTGATTATAAAGTAAAATTAAATTAATTATTTAATTAGTAAGGAAAAATAACTAATGAGCTTGCCCTACGGCATCAAGGATATCGAGGTTTTTGTCCGGATCATTGACTCCGGCAGCTTCAAGGAAGCCGCCGCCCAGCTTTACGTGACGCAGTCAGCACTGACGCAGCGGCTTAGAAAACTTGAGGACTCGCTCGGTGCAAAACTCATCGA
>JANRAT010000202.1:2262-4705 GCA_030727885.1 Rhodospirillales bacterium
CCTTTCTGCCGTCCGCGCGCCGGCTGCTTGCCCAGTTCGAACAGACATTTGCCGATATACGCGATGTGATTGACGTCGCTGGTGGTCGGGTCACGCTGGCCAGTCTGATATCTGTCGCGACTTATGTGCTGCCCTCGGTGATCGGTCGGTTTGCCACGCGGTTTCCGAACGTCGGTGTTCGGGTTATTGACGTCGCCGAGCAGGAAATCCTGCCCTACGTGCGTCGCGGTGATGCTGAATTTGCCATCGATATGAAGACCGGCGATATGGAGTCCGATCTTTTGATCACGCCGCTTATGGAAGACCGGTTCGTCATGGCCTGCCGTGACGATCATCCGCTGGCCCAGGGGGGGATGATCGATGCTGCCGAGCTCGCCGGTATGCCGCTGATGATGTTGGGGTCCCGAAGCGGCACCAGCCGGGTCTTGCAGGCGCACATGGCAGAGCGTCAGAAAAGCGCCAAATGGCTTTACGAGGTACAGCATCTTTCAACCATGGTCGGATTTCTCGAAGCCGGCATGGGGGTCGGTATCGTTCCCAGAATGGTGATGCGAGGACTGGCTTCCCGACAACTCGTCTCGCGACCGTTGACCGGTCCCGGGCTTTCCAGATCGCTGGTGATGATCGAGCGGCAAGGGGCGACACTGTCGCCGGCTGCGGCTGAGCTGAAACAGATGTTATTGACCGAATTCACAGAACTCGGCCATAGCTGACTCAGGTTCGCGACGTCAGTAGTTTCAGCCCGGCCAAAGTGAAAAACACGCCAAGGGTTGCCTGAATTGTGCGACGCGCCTTGCTGTAAAGACGCACCATGGTCTCGGTTGAGAACGCCAGCGCATACATAATGTGCAGGGTCGACGATATCATGAACGTTCCGATGACGATTGTTGCGGCGACCCACATCGGTGCTCCGGGCTGCAGACCAAGCGAGATGATGGCAATCCAGCTCAAAGCCGCCTTGGGATTGGTCATCTGGATGGTCAGTCCGCGAAGGTAATAGGTGATCGTTCGCGCGTTTTCGACATCGACAACACGGGTCTGAATTTCGTGCTTGTCGGCGGCCGATTTGAAAGATTTGTAGGCCAGCCATAGCAGATAAAAGCCGCCGGCGATTTTGATGAATGTCAGCGCCCAGGCATAGGCTGCCAGAATTGCAGACAGCCCGGTAACCGTCAGCACCGCCCAGCAGCATGAACCGGACGCAACGCCCATCGCCAGCGCGACCCCCGGCTTGCGGCCTTCGTGCATAGAGGTGCCGATGATTGAAAGGATGTTTGGTCCCGGACTGGCCAAGCCGACCAGGCATATGGAATAGGCAATCAGAATGCCGGGAAGATAAAGTGCAATCGCGTCCATGATAGCGGCCTTTCGATAGCGGTCTGCTCTCGTAATGATCTATGTAAGCTCACTGAACGCAAGTCCGAAACGATGCAGATCAGGCCTGATCTGTTCAGAGATACCGCGATCCTGCCGGAATGCAGGATTTTGGCACTGTGACCTCAATCTCGCCCAGCAGCATGAATGACAGGGTCTTGCCGTGCAGGTCCTGTGTCAGCGCACTGTTGACGCCGCCTTCAAGGGCATTGTCGATGACGAAGTTCATCGCCAGAACGTTCGGCAATTCATAGCGCATGACCGTGGTGGCTCCCTTGTGGCGAAACAATTCAAGGACGCGGGCTTCGGAGACCTGATCGACAAGGTATGGAAACGCCTCTGCGATATAGGGAATCAGCGAAATGTTGGAACGGTTGCCCTTGTCGCCGGCTCGGCCATGCGCCACGGCATGCAGGGGAACGGTCACGGTGTCGCTCATGGTTTGATCTCCAGGGCGCGCGCCTGCGCCTCGACAGGGGCGCGATCAATCAGGACCGAGGCGGTATTGACCTGGCCCGTGATGTTGCAGCGAAAACCGCCGCCACCGGCAGGGCCGGAACAGAACAGGCTCAGCACCTCGTCATTGACGTACTGTGCGGTTTCTTTGTCGGGCGTGCGGATCGCCGCGCGCAACCGGTATTCACCATCCATCGGCATGTTCTTGGAACGCTCGCGTTCAGATGCGTCGTTGTCGAAGACGGCACCGGTGCCGATGATCTCGACCCTGAGCGGTTCTTTGACACCGTTGCGTTCACAGCGGGTGCGTACGATGTCGGCGGCCAGACGGGCGCGGGCCAGGGCATTGGGTCCGGCATAAATCATTTCAGACTCGCCGAGCCAGCCGCCGTCCGCAGATACGGTCACCTTCAGGGTATCGGGTGGCGGGTTGCCACGGGCGCCGATCACGCGAACCCGGTCCTTGCCAGCGTCTTCAAGCGTGACATGCATGAGATCAAGTCTGACATCCGGTGTCAGGTACGCTGCCGGATCATGAATTTCATACAGCAGCTGTTCCGTCACGGTGGCGTTGTTGACCAACCCGCCGGTGGTATCGGCCGTGCTGATGATG
>JANRAT010000203.1:0-4119 GCA_030727885.1 Rhodospirillales bacterium
GCGTCAATTATTGAGCGCATAGATTTAGGCTGCGCTAGCAATCCGATGCGAGTTCGCGTTGGTTTGACAGCTGCACTATCTTGAACCGGAACTTCTGGTGTGCAACAGCACGTTGAGGAAACCGTCGTAAGATTGCTAGAGCGCCACGACATTCAGTCGAAATTGATCTGCCGTTCCGGCGTATAGGCATGATACTGGTCCGATATTTCCGTACATGCTGCCTTTTGCCGAGCGATCAGGCTTTCAAAATCCTCTGTCGCGTTCCGGCGCGAAACGACGACGGTCGTCAGGCAGGCTTCGGCAGATCCGTTTGGCGAAAGGATCGGGCAGCAGACATCGGTCAAGCCGACGATATCACGGCTTTCGTGAACGATGGAACCATCAGCGCGCACCGTTTCCAGCCTGTCGAACAACGGCGCCAACGGCTGCGCACGATCCGTCGCCGCAAGACAGTCAGCGATCATCCGATCCCGGGCATCCGGCAGTTGAAAAGCCATGAGCACAAGCCCCGAATGGGAATCCACCAAGGGGCGGCGATAGCCAACGCGCAAGGAAAAGTTCATGTCGGACCCACCCGAACTGGCCACAAGAATCACGGCCTCGCCGCGGCTGGGAACGACAAGATGCACCGCCTGTTGAATGGCCCCGGCAAAGCGCTCAAGCACCGGCGCAGCGACGCCAACCAAGTTTCGCACGCGCGCGGTCTGCATCCCAAGCGTGAAAAGCTTGTTGGAAAGGGTTAGCCGGTCGGAAACGAAATCGCGTGACAGATATCCCCGCGCCAGCAGCACATGCACCATGCGGAAAATCTCGCTTTTCGAGCGACCGATCTCGTCGGCCAGATTCTTCATTCCCATGGGCCGCCCGTGACGGGCCAGCAGCTCAAGGATGTCGAGCCCTTTTTCAAGTGCGGGCGCCGAATAGGTGGCGTCACGCGCGGTTTCTGTCTGTTCAGTCATCGGTTGCGCTTCACTCCTAACGCTTGACTTCATATATGAAGCATATAGTATACTTGTATGAAGCATCTAGTATACTTGGCAGCCGGAGGGAAGCACTTACCTGCACCCTTCGGAACCTGAGACAGGTGAGGCAATTGGATTATACATTCAAGTTTGGGGCTATCTGGCGTTATTCGGATCTGATCCTTGAGGGGATTGTCCTTACCCTTCAGTTATCCCTCATCACGATGATCATCGGACTGGCATTGGGTCTGGTCGTCGCGCTGGCCGCCAATTCACCCCGCCGATTAATGCGCGTGCCTGCCCGCATCTATGTCGAGGCGATCCGCAACACGCCGCTTCTGGTACAATTGTTCATCGTATTCTTCGGCCTGCCCACCATTGGCATTAAACTTGGCGCTGATACCGCCGCCGTTATCGCCCTGAGCATCAACATGGGCGCCTACGGGGCTGAAATCATCCGCGCAGGCATCGAATCCGTGCGCCGGCATCAGATCGAGGCCGGGCGCGCCTTGGGCCTGACATCCTATCAAACGTTTCGCCATGTCGTATTGTTTCAGGCAATGAAGGCGATCTATCCCTCGCTTGCCAGTCAATTCGTTCTACTGATGCTGGCGACGAGTATCGTTTCGGCGATCGGCGCAAGCGAGCTGTTCCATCAGGGCGCATTCATCGAGTCACGCACCTATCGATCATTCGAGGTCTATACCCTGATCACCGTAACATACCTGCTGATCACGCTGGGTCTCAGAACCGTTTTTGCCGGCATATACTGGGCGATCTTCGTGCGCAGGCCCATCCGATGATCCGCGAATTCACAAGCCCCGATGTCGTCTATCTGATGTTGGCGGCACGTTGGACCATCGGTCTGGCGCTGGTCGCAACTGTCGGGGGCGGCCTGCTGGGCCTGCTGATTGCATTGGCACGGATCCTACCGATCCCGCCGCTGAACTGGCTGGCGATCGGATATATCAACCTGATTCAGGGCACCCCTCTTTTGGGGCAACTGTTCGTATTCTTCTTCGGGCTGCCCCTGCTGGGGTTTTCGGTCGGGGCATGGACAGCGGTGGCGCTGTCGCTTTCGCTGTACGCCAGCGCGTTTTTTGGCGAAATCTGGCGCGGCGCATTGCAATCCGTCCCAAAACGGCAATGGGAGGCGGGAGCGGCGCTTGGGATGACCTATCGCCATCGCTTTACCCATGTCGTCCTGCCACAGGCCGTGCGGATCGCCGTCGCTCCGACGGTCGGCTTTCTGGTTCAGCTGGTCAAGAACACCTCGCTTACCGCGTTGATCGGTTTCGTCGAGCTGACCCGCGCCAGCCAGATCATTACGGCGGCAACCTTTGCGCCGCTGCAGGTGTATCTGACCGCCGCCGCGATCTATTTCGTGATCTGTTTCACCCTGTCACAGCTCAGCCGGGTGCTTGAAAGGAGGCTGCATGGCACTGGTTAGACTGGAAAGCATTGTCAAACGGTTTGGTGCGCTGGAGGTTCTCAAATCCATCAACCTTATCGTGAAAAAGGGAGAAATCGTCGCAATCATTGGGCGGTCAGGGTCAGGAAAATCGACCCTGCTGCGTTGTGTCAACGCGCTTGAACCCGTACAGGGGGGGCTGATCGAGGTTGATGGAATCGAAGTCACCGCAGCCAGCGCCGATCACAACGCCCTGCGCGCACGGGTGGGTATGGTGTTCCAAAGCTTCAACCTGTTCCCGCATCTGAATGTGGAACGCAACATCATGCTGGCACTAAAACTTGTGCGAAAGACGCCAAAGCCGGAGGCACAGGACATCGCGGTTCGGATGCTGGAAAAGGTCGGGCTGGCGGACAAGCGGCTGGCCTATCCCGATGAGCTGTCCGGCGGTCAACAACAGCGCGTTGCCATCGCCCGGTCGCTGGCGATGGAACCGACGCTGATGCTGTTCGACGAGATCACATCGGCGCTTGACCCGGAGCTGGTGGGCGATGTGCTACGGGTTCTGGAGGGTCTGGCCCGGGACGGCATGACGATGATGCTGGTCACCCACGAGATGAACTTTGCGCGCAATGTCGCAAACCGGGTCGTGTTCATGCACGAAGGCCGCATTCACGAAGACGGCCCCGCGCGCGAAACGCTGACGGAGCCAAAGACCGATGAGCTGAAAAGTTTCCTGAGCGCGGTTCTGCACTGATTGTGCAGCCGTCCGGTGGATTCGCAATGCCAACAAGGACAAGACGACGAAGCCAATATAACAACAAAGGGAGAAGAACGATGTATAACAACAAAGGGAGAAGAACGATGTTTGATCTGAAAACCAAGCTCGCAGGGGCGCTTTTCGCGGCCGCCGCGATGATCGCCGGGCCGGCAGCGGCGGATCTGCAGGAAATTCTTGCGGCGGGAAAGGTGCGCATCGGCGTGCCGGTCGATGTGCCGCCTTTCGGTTTTGTGGGCAAAAGCAACGAACCCGTCGGGTTGGACGTCGACGTTGCCAACATGATCGGCAAGGCGCTTGGCGTCGAGGTCGAGTTGCAGCAGATCACGGGAGCGAACCGCATACCCTATTTGGTGACAGACCGTCTGGACATGGTGATTTCGGCCATGGGTGCCACGCCGGAACGTGCGCAACTTGTGGCGTTCTCGTCCCCCTATTCCGCACTTGCCATCGGTGTTTTCGGGCCGGATTCGATTGCCGTCGGCGCACCCGGCGATCTTGGCGATCAAACCATTGCCGTAGCCCGGGGCACGACGCAGGATCTAGAACTGACCGCAGCCGCCCCCGATGCCAAGATCACCCGCTTCGACGATGACGCAACAGCGGCAGCTGCCTTCCTGTCGGGGCAAGCCGACCTGCTGGCCACCGCCAACGTGGTTGCCCGAGATCTGATGCAAAAGAACGACGGTGTCGAACTGAACGCCAAATTCATCCTGCGCTATGCCCCGACCCATGTCGGTGTGCAGCAAGGCAATCCTGAAATCCTGCGCTGGCTCGATACCTTCGTGTTCTACCACATGCTGACCGGTGAGCTTTCGGATCTGACGGAAAAGTGGCTGGGTCAGCCACTGCCTGAAAATTTCCCTTCGCTTTGACGAACCTGCGGGCGGGGCGTTCCGACGCGTCCCGCCAGCGATCAACATACTGCAATCCAGAGGTTACCCATGGCGCGCCCCTCGACAGCTTAC
>JANRAT010000203.1:4129-4698 GCA_030727885.1 Rhodospirillales bacterium
ACGATGATGCCTGGGGCGCGGTACGCCTGCCGATCTGCGTGATCCGCAATGGTGAGGGGCCTACTGCGGTTTTGATGGCCGGAAATCACGGCGACGAATACGAGGGGCCGATCGCCCTGGGCGAACTGATCCGCGATCTTGATCCGAGGGTGGTGTCGGGTCGTCTGATCATCCTGCCCGCGCTGAACCTTCCGGCGGTTCTGGCCGGACAGCGCACGTCACCGGTTGACGGGCTGAACCTGAATCGTACATTTCCCGGCGATCCACACGGCACCCTGACCCAACAGATCACCGCTTATGTGACCGACGTGATCTATCCGCTGGGCGATGCAATGATCGACCTTCATTCCGGGGGGTCATCGCTGGACATCATTTCCAGCGCCATCGTCGAGCCGGCGTCCGACCCCGCGCACCATGCGCGCAACGTGGCGGCAGTCCGCGCATTCGGCGCGCCGCTGAACGTCATCATCGACAATCTAGGTGAGCCGCGAACATCCACTGCGACGGCTGTGCGTGCAGGAATGACCGTCGTAGGCACCGAAATGGCAGGTTCCGGCACTGTCTCGACC
>JANRAT010000204.1 GCA_030727885.1 Rhodospirillales bacterium
GCCATCAAGCGTCTGGAGCCGTTAAAGCCGTCCTATGTCTCCGTCACCTATGGCGCCGGCGGCACGACGCGTGAACGCACCCACACCACGGTCAGCCGCATTGCCCACGAAACCGATATGGCGCCTGCGGCTCATCTGACCTGCGTTGGCGCGACCCGCGACGAGGTCGATGCCGTGGCCAGAGATTACTGGCGCGAAGGTGTCCGTCATATCGTGGCGCTGCGTGGTGATCCGCAGGACGGCGCCAGCCACTATACGCCGCACCCCGGCGGCTATGCCTATGCCTCCGATCTGGTCAGCGGCCTGAAGAAGATTGCCGACTTTGAAATTTCCGTCGCCGCCTATCCGGAAGTTCACCCGGAAGCGAAAAGCCCGGAGGCTGACCTTGATAATCTGAAACGCAAGATCGACGCCGGGGCAACCCGTGCCATCACGCAATTCTTTTTCGACCCGGATGTTTTCCTGCGCTTTCTCGACAAGGCCCGCGCTGCCGGTATATCGATCCCGATCGTGCCCGGCATCATTCCGGTGACCAACTTCAAGCAGACCGCAAAGTTCGCTGCCATGTGCGGCGCCGGGGTGCCCGGCTGGATGCATGATCTGTTCGACGGCCTTGATGACAATCCGGAAACCAGCAAGCTGGTTGCTGCCAGTGTTGCCGCCGAACAATGCCGGGTGCTGCATGCCAACGGCATCAACGAGTTTCACTTTTACACCATGAACAAGGCGGATCTTTGTTACGCGATCTGCCACGTCATGGGCGTGCGCACGCATAGTGCTGCGTAATCGTTCAACCAGAAGACTTAAAAAGAAGACACGGATATGAGCTGCCCGCATCCCCATCACGCCCCCGTACCCGCATTACGACCTGCTGTCCGCATGGATGCCCGCCCGGCCCCGATCGACAGCATGCCGGCATTTCCGGCGGATGATCAAAGCGAACTGCTGGCCAAGGCGCTGGATGAACGCATCCACATTCTCGACGGTGCCATGGGCACAATGATTCAGGCGGAAGAACTGAACGAAGACGATTTCCGCGCCGCCCGCTTCATCGACTGGCCGAGCGACCTTAAAGGCAACAACGACCTGCTGACCCTGACCCGGCCGGACGTGATCAGGAATATCCACCTGGCCTTTTTGCACGCCGGTGCCGACATCGTGGCGACCAATACCTTCAACGCCAACCGCATCTCGCAGGCCGATTACGGCATGGAGGCGCTGTCCTATGAGCTGAACTATCAGGCCGCCCGACTGGCCCGTGAAGCCGCCGAACACGTAGCCGCCGAAAACCCGGATCGACCGCGTTATGTCGCCGGCGCGCTCGGTCCGACCAACCGCACGGCGTCGATTTCACCGGACGTCAACGACCCGGGATTTCGCAACGTTTACTTCGACGATCTGGTCGAAGCCTATTCGGAAGCCATTGCCGGACTGGTCGCCGGCGGTGTCGACATTCTGCTGGTTGAAACCATTTTCGATACGCTGAACGCCAAGGCCGCGATCTACGCGATTCTGAAATATTTTGAAGAAGCCGGCAGACGTTGGCCGGTGATGATCTCGGGCACCATTACCGATGCATCCGGCCGCACCCTTTCCGGGCAGACGCCGGAAGCGTTCTGGCATTCCGTACGCCATGCCAAACCGCTTGCCGTCGGTTTCAACTGCGCCCTTGGCGTCGAGGAAATGCGCCCGCACATCAAGGCCGTATCGGATATTGCCGACACCTATGTCAGCGTTTATCCGAATGCCGGACTGCCGAACGCGTTTGGCGGATACGACGACACGCCCGAACACATGGCCACGCATCTGGAAGAATTCGCCCGCTCCGGACTGGTCAATATCGTCGGTGGCTGCTGCGGCACCACCCCCGATCATATCCGCGCCATTGCCGATGCCGTGATCCGGCAATCACCGCGCCCCAAGGCCGAGCCCAGTCACATCATGTGCCTGTCCGGTCTTGAGCAACTCAAGCTTGATGACGTCACAGGCTTCGTCAACATCGGCGAGCGGACCAACGTTGCCGGCTCGATCAAATTTGCCGGGCTGATCCGCGAAGGCCAATATGCCGAAGCCGTCGACATCGCCCGTCAGCAGGTGCTGAACGGCGCGCAGATCATCGATATCAACATGGACGATGCGATGCTTGATGGCGCGGAGGCAATGCGCACGTTCGTCAACCTGATCTCGTCGGAGCCCGACATCGCCCGGGTCCCGGTGATGGTCGACAGTTCAAAATGGGAAATCGTCACGGCCGGTCTCAAGTGCCTGCAGGGTCGCTCCATCGTCAATTCGATCAGCCTCAAGGAAGGCGAAGAGGAAATGATCCGCTATGCCCGCGAAGCCCAACGCTTCGGAGCGGCCGTTGTCGTCATGGCGTTTGATGAAACCGGGCAGGCCGACAGCTATGAGCGGATGGTTGCCATCTGCAAGCGCAGCTATGCCGTATTGACCGAGAAGGTCGGCTTCCAGCCGGAGGACATCGTCTTTGATGCCAACATTTTCCCGATTGCGACCGGCATCAAGGAACATGACAATTTCTCGCTGGATTACATCCACGCCGTCAAAACCATCAAGGCCGATCTGCCGTATGTAAAAACATCGGGCGGTCTCTCCAACATGTCGTTCTCGTTCCGTGGCAACAACGGCGTGCGCGAGGCGATGCACTCGGTGTTTCTGTATCACGCAACCCGCGCCGGTCTCGATATGGCCATCGTCAATGCCGGACAGCTGGCGCTCTATGAAGACATCCCGGCCGAGTTGCGCAACCGGGTCGAAGACGTTGTTCTGAACCGTCGCGAAGATGCGGCAGAACGACTCTTGGAAATCGCTGATCAGGCCAAATCCGGCGCCAAGGCCCGGGTCGAGGACCTGAGCTGGCGCGAAGGCACCGTCGAGCGGCGCCTGGAGCACGCACTGGTGCACGGCATTACCGAATTCATCGTCGCCGATACCGAAGAAGCGCGCAAGAAACTGCCGAAACCCCTCGACGTCATCGAAGGCCCGTTGATGGACGGCATGAACGTGGTCGGTGATCTGTTCGGTTCGGGCAAGATGTTCCTGCCGCAGGTCGTCAAATCGGCGCGCGTCATGAAGCAGTCGGTGGCCTACCTCGAACCATATCTCGAAGCCGACAAGAAAGCCGGTGACACCAAAGGCAAGATCGTCATGGCGACGGTCAAAGGCGACGTGCACGACATCGGCAAAAATATTGTCGGTGTGGTTTTGCAGTGTAACGGCTACGAGGTCATCGATCTCGGCGTCATGGTGCCTTATACGAAAATCATCGAAACCGCGAAGCGGGAAAAAGCCGACATCATCGGACTTTCCGGCCTGATCACGCCGAGCCTTGAGGAAATGACCACGATGGCCCGAGAAATGCAGCGTGCCGGCATGACCATCCCGCTGCTGATCGGTGGCGCGACGACATCCAAGGCGCACACCGCCGTGAAGATATCGCCGAACTACGAGCATCCGGTGATCCACGTCCTTGATGCGTCGCGTGCCGTCGGCATTGCCAGCCGTCTGCTGAGCGATACCCGCCGCGAGTCGCTGGTCGAGGAAATTGCCCAGGAATACGAAGCCGTTCGCGCCAAGCATTCGGGCACCGACAGTGCGCGTAACATCATCTCGATTGAAGATGCACGGGCCAATCCGTTTGTCATCGACTGGGCGAAAACGACACCGCCGAAGCCGACCTTCACCGGCCTCAAGGTTTTTGAGTCCTATGACCTTGAAGATCTGGTCGAGCGGATCGACTGGACCCCGTTCTTCCGCACATGGGATCTGGCCGGCACCTATCCGCGCATCATGGAAGACAGCACCATCGGCGAAGCAGCGCGATCATTGAAAGCCGATGCCGATGCCATGTTGAAGCTGATCATCGACGAGAGATGGCTGACGGCGAAGGCCGTGATCGGTTTCTGGCCGGCAGCCAGCGTTGGTGACGATGTCGAGATTTACGGCGTCGACGGCCAAAACGCCCCGCTCGACACGATCCATTTCCTGCGCCAGCAAATGCCGAAATCGGGTACCCGCGCCAATATGTGTCTGGCCGATTTCATTGCCCCGAAGGAGGCCGGCGTTGACGACTGGATTGGTGCCTTCGCGGTGACCGCCGGTCACGGCACCGACGAGCGCGCCAAAGCGTTTGAAGCCGCCGGTGACGACTATTCGTCGATCATGCTGAAGTCGCTCTCTGATCGCTTCGCCGAAGCGTTCGCAGAACGGATGCACGAACGGGTGCGCAAGGAGTTCTGGGGCTACGCCGCCGACGAGTCGCTCGATAACGAAGCGATGATCAAGGAAAGCTACAAGGGCATCCGCCCGGCACCGGGCTATCCTGCCTGCCCGGATCACACCGAAAAAGGACCACTGTTCGAGCTTCTTGACGGCGAAAATAATACCGGGATCGTTCTTACCGAAAGCTTTGCCATGATGCCGGCGTCGTCGGTTTCAGGGTATTACTTCTCGCACCCGGAAAGCGCCTATTTCGGCATTGGCCGGATCGGTCCGGATCAGGTTGCCGACTATGCCGCGCGAAAAGGCATGGCCGTGATCGACGTTGAACGCTGGCTGGCGTCAAATCTGGGTTACGTGCCTGAGGTCTGATAATTACCCCCTCACCTGTCCTCTCCCCCACATGTGGAGGAGAGGGACTCACGGTTCAAAGC
>JANRAT010000205.1 GCA_030727885.1 Rhodospirillales bacterium
ACGTTGACGCCGTGGCTCTATGACAGGGTCATGGCGGACATGCGGCCCGGTAATTTTTCGCTCCGCGCCGGACAGTACGGCGATCATCTGCGGGCGCTGATGGAACGCGAAGTCGACCTGATCATCGCCACCGATGCGGCCGAGAACCTTGGCGGGATCGTCCGCTTCGAGCTGTTTCGCGAAGCCTTCATGCTGATGCTGCCTGCGGGCTATGAACATGCCGGAAAATCCCTAGGCGAGATCGCCCGCGAGCTACCGCTGATCCGCTTCGCCGGTCATAACGTGGTCGGGCAAATGGTAGAACGCCACCTCAAGCGGGTCCGCGTGCATGCGCCGAGGGTGTGCGAGTTTGATACCGCGCAGGCGGTTTCGGCGATGGTTGCGGCGGGGCATGGTTTCGCTGTCGCGACGCCGCTCTGTGTCATGGAGGGGGCGGCGCTCGGCTATGATGTGGTGACTGCGCCGTTGCCGGGGCCGGGAATCGCCAGAATCCTGCACGTACTGGCGCGCGGCCACGCACTGGGGCAGCAGGCGGCGGTGTTTGCGGAACTCTGCCGGGCGGTGCTGCGTGACCGCATCCAGCCGATGTGTGAAGCCCGGATGCCGTGGATCGGTAGCGGCTTCAAGGTACTTGCGGGGAACTGATACAAGAAGGGCGGCGTTGCCGCCACCCTTCAGGTTTCGTCGTTGGTGAAGGAGATCACCAGGATCAGGCGGCTTTCGCGGACGCCTTGCTCTTCAGATACTTCAGCATGGTGTTGGCGTCGGAAACCTCGAACGGATCGGTCGGGCAGTTGTCGCCGAAATCAGGCTCGATGAACATCTGCTCGATCTCGCCGTCGTTGACGACCATCGAATAGCGCCATGAGCGCATGCCGAAGCCGAGGTTGGATTTGTCGACCAGCATGCCCATCTTGCGCGAGAACTCACCGTTGCCGTCCGGCAGCAGGAATACATTCTTGGCGTTCTGCGACTTGCCCCACTGATACATGGTGAAGGCATCGTTGACCGACAGGCAGATGATCTGATCGACGCCAAGCGCCTGGAATTCGTCATGCAGGGCTTCATACTGCGGCAGATGGCTGGTCGAGCAGGTCGGCGTGAAAGCGCCGGGCAGGGCGAACAGCACAACGCGCTTGCCGCTGAAAATTTCTTTGGTTGAGAGATCTTTCCATTCGAACGGGTTGTCCCCTTCGATGGCATCGTTACGAACGCGGGTTTTGAAGACGACGGCGGGGATCTGTTTTTTCATAATATTCACCTTTTCTTTGTTTCATTCATCTATGCCGCATGACCACCTCATGGGCGACTGAGGACACACTACGGCCCGGCTAGATATAGGTGAAATCGTTTGTTCTGATTGAAATGATAGGAATGGATTATCATTTGATGTTTGCATTTCACGCGCCCGGTGCATTGCATTGACGCGCCGCCTTCGGGCATAGTGTGCACTTCAAAAGACATGACAGACGAAATCCAGGGAGAGAATGATGCAGACACGTGCCGCCGTAGCCTTTGAAGCGGGCAAACCGCTATCCATCGAAACCGTGGAACTGGAAGGCCCGCGCGCCGGCGAGGTTCTGGTCGAGATCAAGGCGACCGGACTCTGCCACACCGACGAGTTCACCCGCTCGGGCGCCGATCCGGAAGGCATCTTCCCGGCGATCCTCGGTCACGAAGGGGCCGGCATCGTCATTGAAGTCGGGGCCGGGGTCAAATCCCTGAAACCGGGCGATCACGTGATCCCGCTCTATACGCCGGAATGCCGCGAATGCGAATACTGCACGTCGGGGCGCACCAACCTCTGTCAGGCGATCCGCACGACGCAGGGTCAGGGCGTGATGCCGGACGGCTCGTCGCGCTTTCGCATCGGCAAGACGCCGATCCATCATTACATGGGCTGCTCGACGTTTTCCAATTTCACCGTGCTGCCGGAAATCGCGCTGGCGAAAATCCGCGAGGACGCACCGTTCGACAAGGTCTGCTACATCGGCTGCGGTGTCACCACCGGCATCGGTGCGGTGATCAACACGGCCAAGGTCAAGCCGGGCGACAACGTCATCGTCTTCGGTCTTGGCGGGATCGGTCTCAACGTCATTCAGGGCGCACGGATGGTCGGCGCCAACATGATCGTCGGCGTTGATATCAATCCGTCCAGAAAAGGCATCGCCGAAAAATTCGGCATGACCCACTTCGTAAATCCCAAAGAAGTCGAAGGCGATCTGGTGCCGTATCTGGTGGATCTGACCAAGGGCGGCGCCGATCACTCGTTCGAATGCATCGGCAATACCGGGACCATGCGTCAGGCGCTCGAATGCTGCCACAAGGGCTGGGGCGAAAGCACCATCATCGGCGTCGCCGGGGCCGGTCAGGAAATCTCGTCGCGGCCGTTCCAGCTGGTCACCGGCCGGGTCTGGCGCGGTTCCGCTTTCGGCGGCGCCAAGGGCCGCACCGATGTGCCGAAGATTGTGGATTGGTACATGGACGGCAAGATCAACATCGATGATCTGATCACCCACAAGCTGGCGCTCGAAGATATAAACGAAGGCTTCGAGCTGATGCACCGCGGCGAAAGCATTCGTGCCGTGGTCGAATACTGAGGTGCCGCTTGGCAGATAACACATACGATGCCGGTCGTCTGAATCTGCCGTTTGTCGGGCACTGCACGTTTGCCAAGCAGCCGGCGGTACTGGACTGGGATTCGCTGGCGGATGCTGACGTCTGCGTGCTGGGCGCACCCGTCGACATGGGCACCCAGTACCGGGCCGGGGCACGGTTCGGCCCGCGGGCGATCCGCGAGGCCTCGACCCTGTTTTCGTTCGGTCATGCCGGCATGTATGATTTCGAAGACGACATCACGTATCTGCCGCAGGGCGGTGTCCGCATCGTCGATATCGGTGACGCCGACATGGTCCACACCGACACCATCAAGTCGCACAAAAACATCGAGCATGCGGTCCGCCAGATTCTCAAGGCTGGCGCCTTGCCGGTGACGCTGGGCGGCGATCATTCGGTGCACATTCCCTGTATCCGCGCCTTTGATGATCAGGAACCGGTGCACATCATTCACATTGATGCGCATCTGGATTTTGTTGACGAGCGGCATGGCGTGCGCTTCGGGCACGGTAACCCGCTCAGACGCGCTTCCGAGATGAGTCATGTCACCGGCTTTACGCAGCTCGGCATTCGCTTCGTGTCCTCATCCAACCGCGCCGACTACGACGCCGCCCGCAAGGCCGGCTCGGATATCCTCTCGGTGCGCGACGTCCGCAGACTCGGCACCGAGGGTGTGCTGGCCCGTGTGCCGAAGGGTGTGCGCTATTACTGCACTATCGACATTGATGGATTTGATCCGTCGATTGCACCGGGTACCGGCACGCCGAGCCACGGCGGCTTCCTGTATTACGAAGTGCTGGAAATTCTCAAGGGTCTGGCGGCGATGGGCGATGTCGCCGGCATCGATCTGGTCGAGGTCGCCCCCGATTACGACCGCGACGGCACCACGGCATTTCTGGCGGCCCAGCTTTTGCTCAGCTTCCTCGGCTACATCTTTCATGCACGCGGCGTCAGTGGTTGATACAGATACTAACTTTGTCATCCCCGCGCACGCGGGGACCCAGCCTTTGCTGTGATAGTTCTGGGTTCCCGCTTTCGCGGGAATGACGTTTTGAAATAAGGCAATGTGATCGTCATGACATTTGAAACCGTTTCCGAACAGGCCTGCTTTGGCGGCACGCAGGGGATCTACAAGCACACCTCGCAGCAGCTCGATTGCGAGATGCGGTTTGCCGTGTTCACACCACCACAGGCAACAGACGAACCGAGACCGGTGGTCTTCTGGCTGTCCGGTCTGACCTGCACGGAAGACAACTTCACCGTCAAGGCGGGTGCACAGCGCGTTGCTGCCGAGCTTGGTCTGGTCATCGTCGCACCGGATACCAGCCCCCGTGGTGACGATGTGCCGGACGACAAGGACTCCTATGACTTCGGCAAGGGGGCCGGATTCTATATCGATGCGACGCGCCAGCCGTGGTCGAAGCACTACAAGATGTACAGCTACATCACCGGCGAGCTGCCGGCGCTGATCTTCAAGCACTTTCCGGCGCGCGCCGACCGTCAGGGCATTATGGGGCATTCCATGGGCGGGCACGGGGCACTGACGATTGCGCTGAAAAATCCGGGTACGTATGCAAGCGTCTCGGCGTTCTCGCCGATTGTCGCACCGTCACAGGTGCCGTGGGGCGAGAAGGCGTTTGCCGGCTATCTCGGCGACGACCGTGCCGCCTGGGCCGAGCATGATGCGACGGCACTCGTTGCCGCCGGCAAACGCTTTAACGGGGATATTCTGATTGATCAGGGCGCGGCCGATAATTTCCTCAAAGGTCAGCTGAAGCCCGAGCTTTTCGTCGCCGCCTGCAAAGCCGCAGGACAGCCGCTGATGCTGCGCATGCAGTCCGGTTACGATCATTCATATTTCTTCATTGCGAGTTTCATCGAAGACCATCTGCGCCACCACGCTGCGGCGCTCCTCGACTAGATCAGCAAGGCCCCTCCCCCTCCCGAGGGAGAGGGCATTGCGGCATTCTTACCCTCTCCCTTGGGAGAGGGCAGGGTGAGGGGAAATCTGTAAGTGCACCCCATTCCTGGG
>JANRAT010000206.1 GCA_030727885.1 Rhodospirillales bacterium
GCCCAGGCATCCTGCGGACGGCCTTGCGCCAGAGCCTCGCGGACCCGGGCCAGCTGTATTTCTGCTTTGTGGTTCAGACGCCTTGCCATCCCCAACCATCCAATGTCACGGAGCACCTCGCAAGTCCGCACATGACGCATTATAGTATTGTCATGAATGCGCCCGCGATGCCCAAAGCCCTCGCCTCTGCGCTTGCCCTTCATCAGGCAGGCCGGCTTGACGATGCGGAAGCCGGATACCTGGCCGTGCTGAAGGGCAACCCCGACAACACCGACGCGCTGCATCTGTTATCGGTGCTGTATCTGCAGCGGGGCTTTGCCGAGCAGTCTCTGCCGATCATCGAGCGGGTGCTTGAGCTGGCTCCCGACGCCGCCGACGCGCACGGCAACAAAGGTTCGGCCCTGCAGGCTCTGGAACGTTTTGATGAGGCGATCCTCGCCTTTCGCATCGCCATTCAGTACGCTCCGGAAACCGCACATCATCATTATAACCTCGGTAACAGCCTGCGCGCCGCCGGTGACAAAACCGCTGCCGTTGATGCTTATCGCCATGCCCTTCGCGCGGCCCCGGAAATGGTGCAGGCGCATTCCAATCTCGCCACCACATTATCCGAGCTTGGGCTTTTCGATGAAGCCGTCGCCCACTGCAAGCTGGCGATACGGTACCGGCCCGGCTTTGCCGATGCGCACTATAACCTCGGCAATGCGTATCGCGAATCCGGTCGCTTCGACGACGCCGCCAAAAGCTACCGCGATGCCATCACGCACAATGCAGAACACGCGGATGCGTACTGCAACCTTGGCCTGACGGAAATGATCGCACCGGGCCTGAACGCCGCGATCCGCACGCTGGCAAAAGCCATCAAGGCGAACCCGGATCAGCACATGGCCCGGTTCTATCACGCCGTTGCCTCCGAAATGATCGGTGCCGAAACCGATAGCCTGTTCCGGGCTCTGCCGAACAATGATCGTACGGTTGAGGCATGGCTGGACAGCTGGACCTACGTCAAAAGCCATTCGACCCTGAAAACCGAGATCATCCACAATCCGTTCCGGCTGCTTGCGTTCGCGCTTGAGGCCGCAACCCTGCCGGGACTGGTGCTTGAATTCGGCGTCCGACACGGCCTGTCGATCAGACACATCGCGGCTGGCGCCGGCCAGACGGTGCATGGCTTTGATTCCTTTGCTGGCTTGCCGTCGTCCTGGGGGAGTGAGCCGGAAGGGGTCTATTCAACCGGTGGCGCGCTGCCCGCAGTGCCTGATAACGTGACCCTGCATAAAGGCCTGTTCGAAGATACACTGGAGCCGTTTCTGGAAAACCATCCCGGGGCTATCCGCTTTTGCAACATTGACTGCGATATTTATAGCTCGACCGTGACGGTGCTGGATGCCCTTGCGCCCCGTATCAGGCCCGGCAGCGTGCTTGTGTTCGACGAATACCTGATCAACCCGACCTGGCGCGAGGACGAGCATCTGGCGTTTCAGCAGGCGGTTGAAAAGTACGGCTGGAAATATCGCTACCTCGCCTTCGGCATTGTCACCAAACAGGCCTGCGTCTTGATTGAAGCCATTTAGCCCCTATTTAAATAGCATGCCCACGACCATGAGTTCTTGACCATTGCTCCGCGCCGTGTGTTTTGACATACATCGGCGCCCTTTATACTTCGCGAATTGGACACATACTTAAAATGACAGACGCGCACCCAGACAATCCGGCGTTCCGGCCCCTCGGTTGCAAAGAGTGTCTCGACGGCAACCCGCTGGGATTTCCGATCACCATGGCTTTTCAGCCGATTGTCGATGTCAAAACCAAGACGGTCTTTGCCTATGAGGCCCTGGTTCGGGGCAAGGATGGTGCGGGAGCAGGCGCAATTCTGTCCCGCGTCGACGAAACCAATCGCTATGTCTTTGACCAGACCTGCCGGGTAACCGCCATCCAGATTGCCGCCGAACTGGGGCTCGACTGCGTGCTCAGCATCAATTTTCTGCCCAACGCCGTGTACCGCCCGGAAACATGCATCCGCGCGACATTGGAAGCCGCCGACCGGTTTGGTCTTTCAGCCACTCAGATCATGTTTGAAGTCACGGAATCCGAACCGATCCTCGACCCGAAGCACCTGCTCGGCATCTTCAACGAATACAACAATCGCGGATTCATCACGGCGATTGACGATTTTGGCTCCGGGTATGCCGGCCTCAATCTGCTCAGCAAATTCAAGCCTCAGGTTTTGAAGCTGGATATGGAACTGTGTCAGGGAATTTCCGAAGACATCATCAAGAAAACCATCACGCAGGGGGCGATTGCCACCTGTCATGCTTTGGGCATCAAGGTAGTCGCCGAAGGCGTTGAGACGCAGGCCGATCTTGATACCTTGCTTGAATTGGATATCCAGTATTGTCAGGGCTATATTCTGGGCAGGCCGCAAATCGAAGCCTTGCCGATACCGGATTACACGCCGCTCTGATCGGTATCAGTCACCGCTGATATGCAAAACCACATTGCGGCTGTGGCGATGGGTGCGGTGTTCGAACAGATATATTCCCTGCCATGTGCCGAGCACCGGGCGGCCATCCGAAACCGGGATCGATAGCGACACATCGGTCAGTGCACTGCGGATATGCGCCGGCATATCGTCAGGGCCTTCGGCGGTATGGCGGTACAGGGATGCATCTTCAGGCACCATGCGTCTGAAGACGTCATTGAGATCACGGATCACATCCGGATCAGCATTTTCCTGAATGGTCAGCGACGCCGACGTGTGTTGGCAAAACACCGTCACCAGCCCGACGCTGATCTTGCTTCCAAGGCAAAACGCAACCAGCTCGCGGGTGAACTCGTATAGGCCCTGGCCCTGCGTTTCTATGGTCAGCCGGGATTGTTTGTGACCCATGGTCAACCGATCCGGTGCAGACGGGCACCATAGGCATTGAGCCATGCTTCCGCCTGCTTCTCGTGCGGAGTCAGTTTGTTGACCACGGCATGAAAGCGGGGTCCATGATTGCGCTCGAGAATATGCGCGACCTCGTGCGCAACGATGAAATCAAACACGAAGTCGGGCGCCATGATCATCCGCCATGAAAAATTCAGCGAGCCGTCATGCGCACACGAGCCCCAGCGGGATGTGGTGTCACGCACCGTGACCCGGCCGATCTTCACATCAAGCATGCCGGCTTTTTCCAGCGCCAGCTCGGACAGTCTGCGTTTGGCTTCCTTGCGCAGCCAGTCCCCCAACCGGCGGGCCAGATGATCTTTGTCACCGGAGACACAGATCGTCTCATCATCCAGCCACACACCGCGACGCGCTTCGGGGTGATGGGTGATGACATGATCGATTCCGAGGATCGGGATCGCGTGGCCGTGTTCGAAGGGGATCCGGTCGGGCAGCTTTTCCAGGCGGCGGCGTAACCAAGTCTGCTGGCTTTCAAGGAAACCGAGCGCTTCGGCTTCCGACGCGAACCACGGCAAGGTCAGCCGTACACCATCGGTTTTTGGATCAACCCGCATGATGATGCGCCGTGCCTGCCGGTTACGACGAAGCGCAACCGGCACATTTCGGCCATCCAGATCAAAGCTTAAATCCTTGCTTTGACTGCGCGCCGACAAGGCTTTCGCCTTAAGCTGCTGCCGGCATCTGCATGCCAGCCGCATCAAAGGCCGTGAACAGGGCTTTGCGGTCGGCATCGCCGAGCGGCACGAACGGCGGGCGGATATTCAGCCAGCCGTCATTGCCGGTATTACGCGCCGTCAACGCCTTCAGCGCCGGCGGCAGCGGATAGCCGGAAACGGCCTTGCGGACGGCTGTCAGCTGTTCCTGAGCGGCATCGACATCCTTGCCGGCAACCCAGCCGTTATAGACCTGCCCGTTGAGGACCGACGAGACGTTCGCCGCTGCGGTAATGCAACCCGCACCGCCGCGCTTGAGCAACGGCAGCATCAGATCGTCGGCGCCAGAGAACACGGCAAAGCCCGGGAATTTTTCGGCGGCACCGGCCATGTTGTCGAACACGCCCGAGCTGTCTTTCATGCCGACCACCGTTTCCGGGTAGGCCTTGAGCAGCATTTCGATCAGTCCGTAGGTGATCGGCACGCCTGACATCTGCGGGAAGTGATACAGATAAATCTTCAGTTTCGGATCAGCGATCTTGTCGATGACTTCGGCGAACGCATCATACAGACCCTGGTCGGACATGTTCTTGTAATAGAACGGCGGCAGCATCAGAACCCCCTGGGCTCCGGCCTTGATCGCCGCTTGCGTCAGATTGATGGTATCGATGGCCGCACAGCAACCGGTGCCGGGCATCAGCACGTTGCCCGGTATGCCGCGTTCGACCATGCCTTCGATAATCGAGATCCGTTCCTTGAGGCCGAACGAATTGGCTTCGCCCGTCGTTCCCAGGATCGCAAGACCGTCGCAACCATTGGCCAGAAGCCATTTGCAATGCTTGGCCATCAGATCGAGATCCGGTGTGAGATCGGCTTTAACAGGGGTGACGACGGCGCAGAATACGCCCTTATATGGTGAATGGCTCAAGTTACTCTCCTCCGAATGACGTTCTCTGATTGTTACACACAAAAATCGCTTAATTGAATCCGGGCCTATTTCGGCCAGTTTACCACAAAGTCCTGCAT
>JANRAT010000207.1 GCA_030727885.1 Rhodospirillales bacterium
GTCGGGGCGGAAATACTGGCCGAAAGCGGGTGCACTGATCATGAGATCATGGCGATAGGGGGATGGACGACGCTAAAAGAGGTTCAACGCTACTCAAAGAAGGCTCGACGGCGAGTTATGGCCGACAATGCTTCACGCAAGATTGCGGACACTTCGAGAACAAAATTGTCTAACCGCCCGGGTAGTGGTGGTTAGGTTAGACAAAGGGAAAGAAAAAGGTGTTTAAAATCAACAACCTGAAAAGAGAATGGTGCCCAGGGACGGACTTGAACCGCCGACACCCGCATTTTCAATGCGATGCTCTACCAACTGAGCTACCTGGGCACCGTGTCGCGACTATGCGAGACAGGCGCTTATAGAAGATATGCCAGAGACTGTCCAGCGCCCCGAAACAGGAAAATTCAATTGTTTTTGCGGCTCAGTCTTCATCTTCGGCACCTGCTTCGGCCTCACCCGGCGCCTCATTGGTGGGCAGACGGTAAGCACCGTCCAGCCAGCGCCCGAGATCGAGATCAGCACAGCGTTTTGAACAGAACGGCCGGAACTCGTAACTCGCCTGCTTCTTGCAGATCGGACACTTGTTCCCCTTCAGAGGGATGACCTGGGCTTTTTTGGACTCCCCGGATTCCGCGCTCATCGCTATTCCTTAATCTCAAAAGCTTCAATATCGACGCCCTGAACCGTCTCCAAACGAATAACAAATCCCAGAGCCTGTTCAAGGGTTTTCAGGACATCGGCAAGCGGTCCCGTCAGTACCGCCGCAACAGGCCCCGAGACCGTCAGCGTTGCCGAGGCCCCGGCCTGACGATTGAGCGCTGCCAGCGCTTCCAGAGCGACAGTTTCAGGCGTGCGGCTTTTCCGGTTCGTCTGAAATATCTCGCCGAGGGACGGGCCGCTTGAGCGGCGGACGATATCGACAATCCCGAACGGACTGAAGGCACCGACCCGTGGCCCGGCCGGATCCGAACGGAACACATTTTTCAGTTCTGCCAGAATTTTATCCTGATTGGCGCTATCCCGCATTTTCAGGAAGTCAATGGCGATCAGGCCGCCGATCCCGCGCACCCTGAGTTCCCGGGCCAGCACCACTGCCGCCTGGGCATTCGTCTCAAACGCCAGACGCTCATCGTTGCCGGCAGCACCCTTGCCGGCATTGACATCAATCGTGGTCATGGCCGGTGTTTCCGTGATCACCAGCGTGCCGCCGCCCGGCAGATGTGCCACCGGCGATGACGCCGCATCAAAGGCATCACTGATCCCGGCGACATCAAAGGCATAAGCCCTGGCCGGCGTGTTGGTGACTTTTATCGGGTTCGCATTCTGCACCTGGGCGACGCACAATTTCAGCTGTGCTGCCATGCCCGCATCATCGACAAGAATTTCGCGTGTCGCCGTGCCGGCATAGTCACGCACCATCCGCTCGGGCAGACGCGGTGCGGCTTCTATAAGGACCGGCGCCGTTTGGCCTGCAAGCTCACTGATCATGGCCTGCCAGCGGCCCTGCAGCGCCTTCAGTTCACCAAGGACGTCATCAGCAGGCATGGCGGCAGCAGCAGTCCTGACCACCAGCCCTGCCTCTTTAAAATCCATATCCCTGAACAGGGTTTTAAGACCTGCACGCTGATCGTTATCGGATATGCGGCTGGAAAGCCCGAGACCGGATTTGCCGGGCGTCAGCACCAGCACACTGCCGGCGATATCGATGGCAGTGCCGAGGGTCGGGCCTTTGGCCGCTTCGGCGTCGCGGGTGATCTGAACCAGAATGCCGGCACCCTCGACAATCCGCACGCCGCGCGCATCTACGCTGTTTGATTTGATATTGAGGAAGCCATCTGAGCCAAGCCCGAGATCGACAAAGGCAGCACCCAGATTTTGCCTGACAGCCGAAACACGGCCCAGATACAACGCGCCGACATGACTGCGTGTGTGGTCGCGTTCAACGTGAAAGGCGATGGGATTGTTTTCTGCATCTAAGGCGGCTGCCCGGATTTCACCGGGGCGGGATTCGATGACGATCAGGGTTGCCCCGCTCACGCTTTCCGCCCGTCGTAGCCAAGCCCCTTGAGAACACCGGCCACCTCGCTCAGCGGCAGACCCACAACATTGCTGTAGGAACCGTTGATGCGGGGCACAAAGGCCGCCGCCAGCCCCTGAATGGCGTAGCCACCGGCTTTACCCTGCCATTCGCCCTGGTCGATGTAGGCCATGATTTCGTCCGTCGTCAGGCGCCGGAATACCACCTGTGTCAGGACGGTGCGCACGACACACTTGCCGGACGGCGCGATCACGCAAAAACCGCCGATGACCCGATGCCTGCGGCCCGATAATCTGGACAGAAATTGCTTTGCCTGCGCCGCATCATCCGGCTTGCCCAGAATCCGGGCCCCCAGCGCAACCACTGTGTCTGCGGCCAGCACAAACGCGTCGGGATGGGCTTCGGCCACCACGCGGGCTTTGGCTTCAGCCAACCGCTCGGCCAGTTTGCGCGGACTTTCACGCAGCAGGGGGGTTTCGTCAATATCCGCCGGCACCACCTGATCCGGCACGATGCCGATCTGAGCAAGCAAGGCAAGGCGGCGCGGTGACGCAGACGCCAATACGAGCCGGGCGCTCATCTGCAGCCCCGTGTCACGAGAAATGCGTCATGGGTGACGCTCCGGTTACTTGAAACGGAAAGTAATCCGACCCTTGGTCAGGTCGTACGGCGTCATTTCAACGTTGACGCGATCCCCAGCGAGCACACGAATACGGTGCTTGCGCATTTTCCCTGCCGTATGGGCAAGGATTTCATGCTCGTTGTCGAGCTTCACTCTAAACATCGCGTTCGGAAGCAATTCCATTACGGTGCCCGAGAACTCAAGAAGGTCTTCTTTAGCCATACTTTATCATGCCTGTTTCCAAAATCGTGCAGACCATGCCCATATCGGTGCGTTTGGTCAAGTTTTCAATAAAAACCACTGTTTAAGTGTCAGATTGCGAGCGAAGCGGAAAGCGGTCTTTTATCCGCTGCATCAACTGGTCGCGGACCGCCCGGTAAGCATCAAGAACAACTTCCCGGTCTTCACTTTCGATCAGCGACGGGTCCATGGTGTTCCAGAATTCAACCTCGCAGGCCATCACACGGGTCAGCTCAATGGCGCTGTGCTGCGCTTCCGGTGACAGGGTAATGACAATGTCAAAATACGTATCTGTCAGATCTTCAAAGGTTTTGGCGTGATGGCGAGACAGATCAATCCCGATCTCGTCCATGACCGCAACTGCATAACCGTCTATTTCCTTGGAACGGACACCCGCTGAATCGACAAAGATATGATGACCATGCAGAAACTTCATGATCGCTTCCGCCATCGGGGAGCGGACAGAATTCATTGTGCATGAAAACAGGACGGCCGAAGGCAATTCGCTCATACGCGCCTCAGGCCCTTATATGCAACACGCAGACCAGCGTGAACAACCGGCGTGCAGTATTATCATCGATTACAACTTTTTCGAGGAGGCGCTCTTTCAGGATCTGCGCCCCTTCGTTGTGCAACCCGCGCCGGCCCATGTCGATGGCTTCGATCTGCGAGGGGCTGGAGCGTTTGATGGCTTCGAAGTAGCTGTCGCAGATCATGAAATAATCTTTGACGATACGGCGGAACGCACCAACCGGCAGATTGAATTTATTCAGTTTCCTGTCGGCTATATTTCTGACATCGAAAACCAGCCGGTTATCTTCAATCGAGAGGATCACGTTATAAGGACCGGCAGGCATGTCCGCCGGGTCGAAATAGTTGGCTTCCAGAAGATCAAAGATCGCGACTTTACGCTCGTGATCAACCTGCGGGCTCAATCGCACCACAGAGCGTTCATCAAGATAGATATTGGCGATACATTGAGTGTCGCTCACGCAAACACCTCTATGAGGTTGGAATGTTCAACCGAATCGACACGGAAAGTGCGTGCGCGGCAAGCCCTTCGGCTTCGGCAAGAGTTTTTGCCGCCGGTCCGATACGGCGCAAGCCTTCAGCATCGCAACGGATCATTGAAGTCCGCTTCATAAAGTCGAGCACACCGAGACCGCTCGAGAACCGTGCCGAACGAGCCGTCGGCAGCACATGGTTCGGGCCGGCAACGTAGTCACCGATGGCTTCAGGAGCATACCTGCCAAGGAATATTGCACCAGCATTGTTGATACCGGCCGCCAGCGCTTCGGCGTCATCCGTTGCGATTTCAAGGTGTTCCGGGGCAAGCCGGTCAACCAACGGCAATGCAGAAGCCAGAGACTCGACCAGAATCACGGCGCCGAACTTGGCCCAGCTTTCGGAAGCGATGTCGGTTCTGGGCAGTGTTTTCAGATGCCCTTCAACAGCTTGGACGACGGCGTCGGCAAAACCGGCATCGTCCGTGATCAGGATCGCCTGCGCGGCCGTATCATGTTCTGCCTGGCTGAGGAGGTCGGCAGCTATCCAGGACGGGTCGTTCTTGCCGTCGGCTAACACCAGAATTTCCGACGGTCCGGCAATCATATCGATGCCGACGGTGCCGAACACTTCGCGTTTTGCCGCTGCGACATAGGCATTCCCGGGGCCGACGATCTTGTCGACGGCGCCGATCGTCTCCGTACCG
>JANRAT010000208.1 GCA_030727885.1 Rhodospirillales bacterium
ATTCTCGGCTCCGGGATGGTCAATCCAAACGTCTTGAGTAACTGCGGGATCGATCCCGAAGAGTACCAGGGCTTCGCCTTCGGGATCGGCATCGAACGTCTGGCCATGCTGAAGTACGGCATTCCCGATCTGCGCACGTTCTATGAGAGCGATCTGCGCTGGCTTCGACATTATGGATTCCGTTCGCTCGAAGTGCCGGGCATGGTCGGAGGGCTGGGACGATGAAATTCACGTTGAGCTGGCTCAAGGAACATCTCGATACGCAGGCGTCGCTGACACAGATCACCGAAGCCCTGACCATGGTCGGGCTCGAACTGGAAGGCGTTGAAGACCGCGCCAAGGGTCTTGAGACCTTTGTCACGGCCCGCGTCGTCGAGGCCAAGCAGCATCCGAATGCTGATCGCCTGCGGATCTGTCAGGTTGATCCAGGCAACGGTGAAATCGTCGAGCTGGTCTGTGGCGCGTCGAATGCCCGGACCGGTCTGATCGGTGTTTTTGCACCGGGCGGCTCCTACATCCCAGGCCTCGACGTAACCCTGAAGCCAACCGAAATTCGCGGCGTCATGTCGAACGGCATGCTGCTTTCGGAACGGGAAATGGGCATTTCCGACGAGCACGAAGGCATCGTCGATCTGCCGGAAGGCACGCCGATCGGCAAGCCAGCCATTGATGTCATGGGTCTCAACGATCCGATCATCGAAATCGCCATCACGCCGAACCGCGGTGATTGTCTCGGCGTGCGCGGCGTTGCCCGCGATCTTGCCGCGGCCGGTATCGGCTCCTTGAAGCCGCTCGCCAACGGACCGGTGCCGGGCAGCTTCAAAAGCCCGATTGATGTACAGCTTGATTTCACCGACGCCGACAACAAGCCCTGCCCTTATTTCGTCGGGCGTTACATCAAGGGTGTCGCCAATGGCGAAAGCCCTGTGTGGCTGAAGGAAAAGCTCCTGGCCATCGGTCTTCGGCCGATCTCGGCGCTGGTCGATATCACCAATCTGCTGACCTTCGATCTCAACCGTCCACTGCACGTTTTTGACGCCGACAAGGTCATGGGTGAGCTCTCGGTGCGTCTGTCCAAATCCGGCGAACGCCTGATGGCCCTCAACGACAAGGAATACACCCTCGAAGACGGCATGACCGTGATCACCGATGATCAGGGTGTCGAAGCGCTTGGCGGCGTGATGGGCGGGCTTGCTTCCGGCGTCACTGCCGAGACCGTCAACGTGTTCATTGAAAGCGCCTACTTTGATCCGGTCAGAACAGCGATGACCGGGCGCAAACTGAACCTGTTGTCCGATGCACGCTACCGGTTTGAACGCGGTATCGATCCGGCATTCCTGGAAAGCGGTATGGAAATCGCCACACGTCTGGTGCTCGATCTTTGTGGCGGAGAGCCATCCGAATTGGTGGTCGCCGGGGAAAATCCTGATCAGGGTCGCAGCCTCAATTTCCGCCCGGACCGGGTTCGCGAACTGACCGGTGTCGACATGCCGCGCGATGACATCCAGCGCATTCTTGCCGTGCTCGGCTTTGTCATCAGCGGTGATGGCGATACATGGCAGGTGGCGATTCCATCGTGGCGCAGCGATATTGTGCTCGAGGCCTGTCTGGTCGAGGAAGTCATTCGCATCAAGGGTTTTGCTGCGATTCCGACGACGCCGTTGCCGCGCGAAACCACGCTGCCGAAACCGGCGCTGAACGATATTCAAAAACGCCGGGTCATCACGAGACGCGCCCTCGCCGCTCGCGGTCTGGTCGAAGCCGTCACCTATTCCTTCATGGGCGAAAAGGAAGCGGCGCTGTTCGCCGATATTCCGCCAAGCCTGAAGATCAGCAATCCGATCAGCTCGGAGCTTTCGGTGATGCGGCCAACGCCGCTCGCCAACCTGATTCAGGCCGCTGGGCGCAATGCCGCGCGCGGCTTTGCCAATGCCGACCTGTTCGAGGTTGGACCGGAATACTTCGGCGACGGACCTGACGAACAGCGCATCGTTGCTGCCGGTATTCGCACAGGACAGGCAGGCCAGAAGCACTGGTCCCGCCCGCAGGCACCGGTCGATGCGTTCACTGCCAAAGCCGATGCGATGGCTGCCCTAGAAGCGATTGGCGCACCGGTCGACAAGCTGCAGGTATTCACCGACGTAAAGGGCTACTACCACCCGGGCCGCGCCGGCGAATTGCGTCTCGGCCCGAAAAACACATTGGCCCGCTTCGGCGAAATCAATCCCAAGGTGCTGCGCGCGCTTGACGTCAAGGGGCCGGTTGTTGCGTTCGAGATTTATCCGGATGCGGTGCCGATGCCGAAAGTCAAAACGGCGGCTCGTCCGCTGCTGGTCCTGTCGGCCTTCCAGCCGATTGAACGGGACTTTGCCTTTGTCGTCGACAGCAGCGTCGAAGCGGCGAAAGTCGTACAGGCGGCCCGCAGCGCTGATAAAACGCTCATCGATGACGTCCGCGTCTTTGATCTGTTCGAGGGACCGTCGCTTGGTGAGGGCAAGAAGTCACTGGCCATCACCGTGGTGTTGCAACCGACCGAAAGCACGCTGACCGACGAAACCATCGATGCAGTGTCGTCCAAGATTATCGCCGCCGTCGAGAAGGCCACCGGCGGCAAACTGCGCGCATAGCATCCTCACAATCCCCCTCACCTGACCTCTCCCCCTAAAAGGGGGGAGAGGAATTAAAGAGAAATCCTGAACCGAGAGTCCCTTTCCACCATGCAATGGGGGAGAGGACAGGTGAGGGGGCTATTGTGGCGAATACACCTTCACCGCCTGCATCCGACCCTTGACCGGGGTTTCGCAGACCAGCGTGCATGGATACTCGCCCTGCACTGCAAGGTGGGTCGCCTCGCCCATCATGATGTAGGTGCCGAATTGCTTGTTGAGCTGTTCCAGCCGGGCTGCGATGTTGACGTTGTCGCCATGCACGGTGAATACGAGACGGTCCTGAGCACCAACCGCACCGATGTTCATTTCGCCGGTATTGATGCCGCAGCGGGTTTTCAACGTGGCACCGTTGAAGGTTTGCGTGCGTGCCAGTTCTTCGATCGCCAGTGCTGTTTTCACGGCATTGCGGGCGTGATCGGGATCGTCCGAGATGGCATTGAAGGTGATCAGCATCAGATCGCCCTCGAACAGGGTGATGACGCCGCCGAAGCGGTCGATCACCTCGCCCATGGCCCCGAAGTAGGCATTCAGGGTCTTCGCCAGCTCAGATGCCGACATGTTTTCAGAAACGCCGGAGAACCCTTCGATGTCGGTGAAGATGATGCTGGCAATCCGGCTTTCGCCGTCGCCGGGCTGGATCTGAATGGCGGACGATGTAATTCGCTCCGCCACTTCCTTGGAGACGAATCTCGACAGGTCCTGGGCATTGGTCTGTTCCAGCACGGCACGGAAGAATGACCGGCGAGCGCGAACCACGACGATGCACAGCACCGCCGTGACCAGGAAGATCGAAACCATCTTGTCGATTTCGGCGCCGATCAATATCGCATTCGATGTCATGTAGGTGACGTAGTTCCGCGTGATCATGGTATCGCCGGCGACCGCATAGACCACCCACCAGACCAGAATGCCCCAACCGATAATGGCCGAGAGACCCGCGATCATGATGTAACGGGGCTCGAAGCGAAGGGCGCGCAGTGAAATGAAAATAAACACATACATCAAGGTCGGAACCTTGAGATAAAAGCTCGGCGGCTGCTCGTACTGGATATGGAAACTCCAGATCAGCAGCATCAGCAAGGCCACATCCATCAACACCGAAAGAGTCAAAAGCCAGTGCGGCAGGACGATCCGATAAGACAGCAACAGGCGTGTAACGGTGAAGACGAAATAGGCCAGCAAGGCCCATGGCACGACCTGGAATTTGGTGCCCGACATGTTGACCTGCTGCGAGAGCAGCCATAGCCCGCCGAACAGCAGAATCAGGATAAACTGAACCCAGGAAATCAGCCGTTCGCTGACATTCTGCTGCGCTTCGATCTGCTGCATGACGCGCGCCGGCATCTCCTGCCGGACGGGCTCACCAAAGATGAAATCGGAAAGTTTTTGCCACATGGCGAGCATCTTAACCGCATGCGACGATCAGGCCAGTAACGAAATTGCGAGTTGCGAATTAGCGCGTGTGTGAACGCTCAGCGGACCGTTGGTGCATTGCGAAAAACCGTCGGCCGGTCAAACTGGCGAAACCCACACATACGCAAGATGCTTCTGGCAAATATAAGGGCATTGCGGAGGCGTCTGTTTTTTACGTTTCTGTACATCGGCGTTTGTCCAAGGCTGAAAACATTCTCCCTTTTTAAACCGCCACAAACCGCCTGTCTGTGATCACCGTCACCAAAGCATGGTTAAAATATTATGGACCTAATCGTAGGCAACGCTGATGCCGCTGGTCCCCTGATTACCGTCAAGGATCGCCTGTTTGACGGTCTCGCGCTTGTTCTCCAGATGCTGGTGCAGCACTTCGGAAAGCCGCTTGCCGTCACGGTCCTGCAGCGCCGACAATATTTCCTCGTGCTCGCGCATTGCCTTGTCCCAG
>JANRAT010000209.1 GCA_030727885.1 Rhodospirillales bacterium
ATGCACTCCAGCCCATCGCCTTGCGTGACGGTGCGCGGATGTTCAAGGACGGGTTGATGCGTTCGAGTGCGCCGGTTCGCGCCATGCGTCCGCAAAGTGTGAGGATAGTCGCTTGAGCCAATCAGCTTATAACGCCCTGGGTATTTCCCGCGAAGGCCTGCAAACCGCCCTTGGCATCAAGAAAAGCTATAAGGAACACGAGCCGCTGATCATTCCGGGTGAGGGTGATCGTCTATTGGTGCCGGAAAACCTGCTCAACCAGGGAATCGATCTTTCCGGATTTGAAGATCCGCTGGCGCTTGCCATGGTATGCTCACGCGATCCGGAAGGTCCCATGGCGCTGGCTGCGACAGCACGTCTGTGCCCGATTGGCAATTCCACCCAACTGGTGCGCGGCGTGATCCAGATCATTGCCGATACATCGCGTCACGAACTGGTCCGTGAATGTCTGAAATACGTCACGGATCATGCTTTTGAGCCCGACAGCATCGGCAAGGTCCGCCAGCATGCGTCGAAGATTGTCACCGAAAGCCGCAAGCAGTTCACAGCCGCCCTTCGCGAAAACCTCAAATCACTGCTGGACGGTGAAATTGCCCCGCGTCAGTTCGTCAGGGAATTCTTCGAGCTGACCGAAGCTGGCAATTTGCGCCACGATATCCGCAAGAAGCTTATTCTGAGCCTTTTGCTGTCTTCGTCCGTGCGGCCGTCGATCAAATTTCTTATGCTGGAAAACTTCTCACGAATACCCAAATCGGTGAAACTCGGCATCGTGTCTGCGGTCCTGAAGGCCGAGCCGACGCGTCATACCGAGATCATCAAGGAAGAATTAAAGTACATCATCAATCAGGAACGGATGATCCGTGAAGGCCATGACGTGAACGGCAGACCGGCACCAAAAATATCGGCGACGGATAAGCTGCCGGTTCTCGGCGAAGCCACGCCGCAGGAATTCCCGATGCCGTTCCCGGGCGAGGAGCACCCGGAAAGACCGCGTCCAAAATTCAATCTCTAAGCGGATTATCTGCTGACATCAAACGGGTCAGTTCGCCGTTTTCATCCCTTGCAAATCGCTGTTCAGGGGATACAAACGGAGCATGACTTATACTCCCGATTACGTCTTTGAAGGCGAACCCGCGCTTGGCGAAACGATGCAAGTGGCCCCGGGTATTCACTGGCTTCGCATGCCGCTGCCGTTCAAACTTGACCATATCAATTTATGGCTGCTTGAAGATGGTGACGGCTGGACGATCGTCGATACCGGTATCTGTACGGATGAGGTCAAGGCGGCGTGGGAAACCCTGTTCAAAGGCACAATGGGCGGGCGGCCGGTCAATAAGGTCATCGTCACTCATTTCCATCCGGATCACGCCGGACTTGCCGGCTGGCTTTGTGAGAAATTCAATGCGCCCCTGATCATGCCGATTACGGAATGGACGTTCGGGCGGATGCTGCATCTGGATGATCAGGCACACACCGAGGCAGGGTTCAGGTCATTTTACAAACGCGCCGGCTTCACACCGGAATTGATGGATACAATCGGTCGCCGCGCCGGTGGATACAAAAAGAATGTGTCACCAATCCCGGCGGCTTTTGAGCGTATTTCCGATGGCGAAAGTGTGAAGGTCGGCGGACGTGACTGGCGCATGATCGTCGGGCGCGGCCATTCGCCGGAACACGCCTGTTTATATTGTGACGAAGCGCAGGTCTTGATATCCGGCGATCAGGTGCTGCCCAAGATCAGTCCCAACGTCAGCGTCTGGCCACAGGAACCGGAAGGCATGCCGCTGACCCTTTTTATTCAATCCATTGATCGGATCCGCCACGCCGTGAACGGCGATCCCCTTGTGCTGCCGAGCCACAACTGGCCCTTCAGAGGCCTGCATGCACGTCTTGATGATCTGGATGCGCACCATGTCGAGCGTCTGGATGAGACGGTCGCAGCCTTGTATGAGCCCAGCACCGGTGTTGATGTGTTGTATCGGTTGTTCAAGCGTCAGCTGGATGAACATCAGACGTTTTTTGCCATCGGCGAGACGCTGGCGCATCTGCATCATTTGCTGGCGCAGGGACGGATCATCCGTGAACGCCGTGATGACGGTGTGGATATGTACTCACGCGCCGTCTGAGCGACCGATTTCAGATCAGCTTTGCTTCCCGCAAAGCCTGCAGGACCTGCATGGCGATGGTGCCGTTCAGGGAATAGTAAATGGTCTGCGAAAGTCGTCTGGTTTTGACCAGGTCTTCCCGACGAAGTTTTGCAAGATGCTGGGATAGCGCCGACTGGCTAAGACCAACAACTGTTTCCAATTCAGAAACAGATGCTTCATGTCTTGATAAATGACACAGGATCATAAGCCGGTGTGCATTGCCCATAGCTCGAAGGACGGCACTTGCTTTGTCTTGTGGTCTGTAGATGGGAGTTACAGAACGTGAGCGTTTCGCTAATACGGCCATATATCTCTCGTTATCGTCACTATGGTCAGTGGCTGTAATAATTCTCTACTATTTTTTTGTGGTTTAAGGCCAAACACAGTTTCGTGACCAAATGCACGTTTGGTTTAGCTAAATGGTTGCAAATCAGCATGAATCAAACGACTTTTATGACATCCGAAACTGCGATGAGGCGCATCAATGAACACCGTGAATCTTGATCTCAAAGGATTGAATTGCCCGTTGCCCGTACTGCGCGCGAACAAGAAAATGAAAGAATTGATGGCAGGCGATATCCTGGAAATTGAGGTTACGGATCCGGCAGCGCCAAAGGATTTCGAAACGTACAGCGTGACGACTGGGCACACGTTGTTGTCGAGCGTTGAAAACGATGGGGTGTTCTTGATTGCCCTGAAGAAAGCCGAATAACCTCAAACTCAAAAGACGGTTTTAACCGATCAGTCTGGCCGGAGATAACGTCACAGCCGCCACGTTAATATCGGCAATACCCTGCAGCGTGCTCCGTTCAAGCAGCTGGTGAGTGGCCATCCGGGCCATGGCATCGGATGTGGTAATCCCGTAGCCGCCCTGACCTGCCAGCCAGAAGAACCCCTCAACCCTGGGATCAAATCCGAGTGCCGGCAAGCCGTCCCCGAAGAAACTGCGAAGTCCGGCCCATTTGTTGTCGATCCGGAGGATTTCCATGGTCGTCGCCTGCTGGATGCGCTCAACCGTAACGGCGATGTCATATTCATCGGGTTGCACATCGCAGGGTGGCATCGGGGTGGCTTCTTCCGGCGACGCAAGAATGCGACCGGCATCCGGTTTGAAGTAAAAGGTCTCGTCAATATCGTTGATCATCGGCCAGTGTGTTGTGTCGTGTTCCGGTGGTGCCTGAAAAACCAGCGCGGTTCGCCGTTTCGGCACAAGGCCAAGCGGTTCAAGGCCGCAAAATCCGGCGGTTACGTCTGCCCACGCCCCTGCGGCATTGATGATGACGTCTGCGCTGATGGTCTGCTGGCGTGTCTGCAGCTGCCAGCGGCCCTGGACGCGCTCAATGCCCAGAACATCGCGATCCGTCAGCAGGCTACCGCCACGGGCTTTGAAACCGCTCAGAAAGCCATCGTGCATTTGCGCAACATCCATCGACATGGCGTCTGGTTCAAACACACCGACAGCAGTCCATTCTGGACGCATGACGGGGACAAGATTTGATATCTCGCGTCCTTCAAGCATCCGGATCGTCGATGTCAGGGCGAGACACTGCTCATAAAGCTCCTCCGCTTTGTCGCGACGGTCCTCCCCGCCAACCAGTAAAACCCCTAAGGGGTGCAAAAGCGGATGTGCGGCAAAACCTTCCGGCGGGTTGTCGAAAAATTGCCGGGAGGCAGCAGTCAGCGCCCGGATCGCCGGTGGGCCATAGGTTTCCGTAAAGACGGCGGCAGAACGTCCCGTTGAATGATACCCGGGCCGATCCTCGCGCTCCAGAAGCTGGATGCAGGATCCGTCACCAAGGGCTTCGCTCAGGCGATAGGCGAGGGACGCACCGGCAATCCCGGCGCCAATGATTGCAAACCGTAAAGTCGTCATGTGATCTGGTATTCCGCAGCAATTGTCTCTGTGTGCATTGCACAATGAAATAGCACACAAAAAATACCTGCTAATGATCCGGTTTTACAGCGGCAATATCCGCCGTCTGAGAATTCACTTGGGATCGCGGTTTTGGTGCCATCAGGGTCCTTGCCTTTAAGCTTTATTTGCATGCTCAATGTTAAAGCATTGAAAAAAATCAGCCGGTGCCCAAAATACGCATCATGCGCATATCCAGATGGTTCGCTGTTCTGACATCGGTTTTTGTGTCACTTTCGTTCGGTGTCCAGGCCGATCTGATAGGCCATGGCGGCATGGTCCGCAGTGTCGACGTTTCACCCGACGGAACACGGGTGATTACCGGCAGTTTCGATTTTAGTGCCCGCCTGTGGAATTTCGGCGATCAGAGCGAAGTCGCAGTCCTCAACCTTCATGAAGGTCCCGTCACCAGCGTCAGATTTGACCCGTCCGGCAAACGTGCATTGACCACAAGCGAT